>JASEHN010000179.1 GCA_030018715.1 Thermodesulfobacteriota bacterium
GGTAGATTTTTAAGCTGAAATGTTCTTGTAAAACCTGTATGTGCTTGAAATATTTGGTTATTTTTTCAAATGTAACAATGCCAAGTTAGAAATTAATATTAGAAAGGAGACTGACATGATGACAAACGAGGGAACCCATTGTATACCTTCCCCACAGAAAAGCAAGTTCTTATCAATAATTCGATTATCAATAATTTTGCTGATAGGAATCGTGCTCAGTTCGGCAGTTTCATTCGGTGCCTTTGCGCAGGACCTGCCGAGGTCACATTTCAAGGTAATCGGCTATCACAGTACAGTTGTTATGTCGATCCATGACGAGTTGCCGTTCTGGCGCGAAACGCTGCCCAAGGCATCGAACGGCGCCATCACCGCCGACATCACGCCGCTTGACCATATGGGCATCGACGACAAGACGATGCTTCGTCTGCTGCGCCTCGGCGTGATGGACTTCGCCAGCATGGATATCTCCAAGATGGCGGGCGACGACCCGCGTTTCGAGGGTATCGACCTGGCCGGCCTCACGCTCGACCCGGCCAAGGCGCGCGCCGCGTGCGAAGCCTACCGCGGCGTGCTCGACCGCCAGATGCAGAAGAACTGGAACGCCAAGCTGCTCGTTTTCGGCGCCAATCCGCCGCAGGTGTTCTGGTGCCGCGACGTGATCGGCGGT
This sequence comes from Thermodesulfobacteriota bacterium, assembly GCA_030018715.1. Taxonomy (GTDB): domain Bacteria; phylum Desulfobacterota; class SM23-61; order SM23-61; family SM23-61; genus JAHJQK01. The sequence continues at coordinate 668 of JASEHN010000179.1, forward strand.
CTGAATGACCTCAAGGGCAGGAAGATCCGCGTGTTCAACCCCACCATGCGCGACTTCCTGACCGGCATCGGCGCGACGGCCGTGAGTATGGCCTTTGCCGAGGTGGTCCCCGCGCTCAAGCACGGCGTGGTGGACTGCGCCGTCACGGGCAGCCTTTCGGGCAACACGGCGGGCTGGCCGGAGGTGACGAAGTCGCTCTATCCGATGTCGGTCGGCTGGAGCATTAACGTGACCGCGGTGAACCTGAGCACCTGGAAGCGGCTCGACCCGCGCACGCAGCGCTTCCTGCTCGAGCAGTACAAAGCCTTCGAAGACAAGATGTGGAGGACGCAAAAGATGGCCATGACCGAGGCCGACAACTGCAACACTAACAAGCCTCCCTGCACGTTGGGCAAGCTCGCCAACATCACCATCGTGCCGGTGAAGCCCGAGGAGGCCAAAATGCACAAGGAGCTGGTCGAGGGCGCGGTGCTTGCCGGCTGGGCGAAGCGCTGCGGCGCCGAGTGCGTGACCGAATGGAACGATACCGTGGGCAAGGTGCTGGGCTTGAAGGCCCCCCTCCCCTGATAATGGTCGGCGGTACACGTAGGGAACAGACAAGATGGAACATGTGATGACCTTAGCGCACCGCCTGGGCCGCTACAGCCTGTGGTTCAGCGGAGCGCTGATACTGATTTCCGCATTGCTGATCGGCGTCGACGTGGTGATGCGCAAGTTTTTCCGCTCCTCGATCGGCGGCGCCGACGAACTCGCCGGCTACGCCCTCGCGATCGGAACATCCTGGTCGCTGGGGGCGGCCCTATTGGATCGCGTGCACATCCGCATCGATTCCCTCTACGGGTTCCTTCCGCGCTGGCTGCGCCTTGCCCTCGATCTCCCCGGGCTTGCCCTCTTCGTCGGCTTTTTCGGACTGATAGCATGGCGTGCCTGGAGTGTGGCGCAGCAGTCCTGGGTGTCGGCATCGCGCAGCCATTCCGCACTTGCCGTACCCACGGTGATCCCCCAGTCGGTATGGCTTGCCGGCCTCGCGCTGCTCATTGTGGTCGGTGCCGCGCTGTTCCTCCGCGCTGTCATCCTCATCGCGCGGGGGGAGATGGGGGCCGCGACCCTTGCAATCGGTACCCGATCCGCTCCCGAAGAGATCCAAGAAGAAGTCCGCATCATGAAGGAGCGCGGATCGGAAGAGGTGGTGCGCTGATGCTCGGGGTAACCCTCGCGATCCTCTTCGGCCTCCTCGCCCTCGCCGTTCCGGTGGCCGCCAGCCTCGGCATGCTGAGCCTTGCGCTGGAGAAGATCTACTCGATGCTGCCGCTCAACCGCGCCCTTGGCGAGATCGCCTGGGCGACGTCGAACAACTTCCTGCTCGTCGCCATCCCGTTCTTCGTGCTCCTCGGCGAAATCCTGCTGCGCTCGGGTATCGCCGAGCGGATGTACGGCGCCCTCATGCTGTGGGTGCCCTGGCTGCCCGGCGGCCTTATGCACACCAATATTGTTACATGCGCCATGTTCGCGGCCACCTCGGGCTCGAGTGTCGCCACCGCTGCAACCATAGGCACGGTGGCGATGGGCGAGATCCGCAAGCGCGGCTATTGGGAACCTCTCTTCCTCGGCACGATCGCCGCGGGCGGAACACTCGGCATCCTGATCCCGCCGTCGATCAACATGATCGTGTACGGCGTCCTGACGGAATCCTCGATCCCCAAGCTGTACCTCGCCGGCTTCATCCCGGGAATCGTGCTGGCCAGCCTGTTCAGCCTGACCGTTCTGATCTGCTGCCTCATTCGGCCCGACTGGGGCGGTACGCGCACATCGGCGAGGTGGGAGCAGCGGGTGCGGACGCTGCCCGACCTCATCCCGCCCCTCATAATCTTCATCGCCGTTCTCGGCTCGATCTATACGGGCTGGGCGACGGCGACCGAGTCCGCCGCCCTCGGCGTGATCGCCGCCCTCGGCATCGCCGCGTGGCGCAGGCTCCTCACGGAGAGAATGCTGCTCCAAGCATTCGAAGGCACAATGCGCACCACCGCGATGATCATGGCGATCCTGATCGCGGCCTACTTCCTCAACTTCGTGATGAACTCCATCGGCCTCATCGGCAAGGTGAACGACCTCGTGGTGGGACTCAAGCTGACCCCAAAGCAACTGCTCTTCGCGGTGATTGTGTTCTACGTCATCCTCGGGATGGTCATGGAAACGCTCTCCATGATGGTGGCGACCGTGCCGATCATCGCGCCGATCATGTTCAAGGCCGGCTACGACCCCATCTGGTTCGGCGTGCTGATCGTGATCCTGATGGAGACGGCGATGATCACGCCGCCGGTCGGCATCAACCTGTACGTGGTGCAAGGCCTGCGCGAGCGCGGCCGCATCAACGACGTGATCATCGGCGCCTCGCCGTTCGTGCTCGCCATGTTCGCCATGCTTGCGATTATCTCAATCTGGCCAAACATCGCGCTCTGGCTGCCGCAGATGGTGGCCAACTGAGTCGGGATAGGAATTTGCGGGCGGGATAGGAATTTGCTTTTTCGGAGATCAGATCATAATCCTCAAATTTGCCGCCGTCAATGATATTTCCCACAGAAAAGAGGGAATTTGGGGCATCGGAAGGGACGATTGTGGGGATGTGCAGTGTAGTCTCCAACAATCTTTCGTAACTGGTGCCATCGCCGTGGGGAAGCTCAGTCCGGCATACCAGAGCTTTTATATCAATGACGAACGGGCCTGCGACCTGGGCCAAATGCACAACCCTGTTCCTGTGGAAGGATTGAGGATTCTTTACATGTTGCTCCTGGAAAAAGGGTTTACCGAAGAAGAAATCGGGGTCATGTGCAGAAAAAACCTGGCCAAACTGCTGGGCCTGGATTAGAAAAGGGATTAAGGTGAAGTGATGGGGATCACTTTTTAACCGGTGGTTTAGAGAAGGCCAGGAGCGTTAAGGCAAGAAGATTGGTAAGGGCCCCGCAAAGGAAGGCCAATTTGTAGCTACGGGTTAAGTCATAAATGCCACCCCCAGCTAAAGGACCGATAGCTGCGGCAGTTCCGGCAAGAGTGAAAATAGCCCCGATGACGGAAGCGGCTTTAAGCCGGCCGAAGTAATCTCCAATAATAGCTGGGAAGATGGCACTAACCCCCCCGTAAGAAAACCCGAAAATAACAGCAAACAGAAAGAGCATCCAGCTTGTGGTTGCGCCCATGATCCAAAACCAGGTGAAGACCTGCAACCCGAAGTTCACGGCCAGAGCCCGCTTTCTTCCGATGCGATCGGAGATGTAACCCATAATCAGCCGGCCGAGGGTGGATGAACCTCCAAGAATGCTCAGGGATATCAGAGCCGATTCCCTGGAAAGGCCAATGTCCATGGCGAAGATTACCAAGTGGACCAGCGGCAGGAAAACGAAAAGCCAGCTACTAAAAAAAAGGGCAGTTAAAACCCAGAAGGATTTGGTATGAATTGCTTCCGCTACCGACCAGTTGACCTCTTTGTAGATTGCTTCATAGACCTCTTCTGAACGGGCGGTGCTTGATGATTTACCACTCCGGATTTTCTGCCGGCCGTCAGGCATAAGGCCTATCTTTTCGGGGTATCCGATTAAAAAGAAAGAAGTGGTGCAAAGGACGATAAAAACGGACGCTCCCAGAATGACGCAGGTAGGGCGCCAGCCCAGAGCGGCAATTAAAGCGCCGGTTATTGGAGGAATAATAATGATCCCAATTCCCAGTCCGGATTGGGCCAACCCCACAGCCAAACCGCGTTGAGCGATAAACCATTTCACGATGATCGGGTTGGCCGTGATATAAGTGGCGCTCATTCCCCAGGAAGCCAGGAGTCCATAAACAAGGTAGAGATGCCACGGGGCGTTCACCAGGCTGATCAACCCTATGCCCATGCCCAGAAAGGCGCTGCCAAAAAACAAGATGATCCGCGGGCCGAATCGGTCGGTCCACCTTCCCAGGAGCACGCCCAGGACGCTGTACATGAAGGTGTAAAGGGAGAAGGCTCCGGATAGGCTCTGGCGGTTCCATTTAAATTCTTCAATAAGGGAAGGGAAGAGAACGCCGAAAGAATACTGGGCCCCGTAAGCCATAGCCAGGTTTAAAGATACCAATCCGGTAATAACCCAGCCATAGAAGAATTTCTGTGTAGAATTTTCTTTTTGTTCCATGAGATCACTCACAACAAACAACTCCCTACTCCTAACCTGAAACATCTTTTAATCCAATGCTACTCTAACGTTTCCTTCAGGGCAAGAAAAGAGTCTAAAAATGTGATGGATGAGGATATGCTGAAGATTGATGAAAGGTGATAATTGTGTTGTAATTATAAAAGGGAAGAAGGAAACGAGGGGGAAATGGATCTTTTTGTCATCCACGGCATTGTGGAAGAGCTGAAGAAGGAGATCATAGGCGGGTTCATCACCAAGATCTACCAGATGAACCGCACCGATCTTCTCTTTCGCCTGCGGCGGCAGGGGGAAGAGAAACAACTGCTTATCTCCACCCACCTCGACTTTCAACGCCTGCATCTGACGGAAAAGAAATACATCAACCCCATGATCCCACCCAGGTTCTGTACCTATCTGCGAAAGCACATCACCGGAGCCCGGATCGCCGATATTTCCCAGGATCCTTACGAAAGAATCGTGCGCATCGGACTGCAAAAAATGATGGATGCCGGGATTATCAGCAACCTTGTCCTGATTGTGGAACTGGTGAGCAAAGCAAGCAACGTCTTGCTGCTCGATGGCGAAAAAATTCTGGACTGCCTGCATTTCCGCAGAGCAGAAGATGGAGCCGCCCGACCTGCAGCTCCGGGCCTGGTTTATTCGCGGCCCCCCTCGACTGACCGCTGGTCTCCAAATGAAGTGACCGTGGAGAGGATGGAAGAGATCTTCCGTTTACAGACCGGAGAACGTTGGCAGGCTTTGGTCCAGAAAATTTCCGGAGTTAGCCCGCTGATAGCCCGGGAAATCGAGTTTGGCAATGCCGGGACAGCCTCGGGCATCTGGCAAAATTTCCGCCGCTTATTCGAGCGATACGAAAAGTGCAATTTTGAACCGCGGATCGCCACCCTCCTAAGCGATAAAAAAGTCCTGTGCCCTTTCCTCTTAAAGAGCCTGGGACCAACTTCGGAGGAACTTTTTCCCTCACTGAACCAGGCTGCGGACAATTACTATTTCGAAGTCGTATTGCAGCGGAAGATGGTTGAGCAAAAGCAAGCTATGGGCAAAAGGCTGCGGCAGCTCCTTCTTCGGCTGCAGAAGAGAAGGGAAAACCTGCTGCTGGATCAGGAAAAATTCAAGAAAGACCTGGAACTGAAGTCTTACGGAGAGATTCTGACATCCAATTACCCCAAGCTCAAAAAAGGAATGCGGGAGGTCGAGGCTTTAGATTTCCGGCAGGACCCGCCCCGTTCGATTCTCATTCCCCTGGAAGAAGCTTTAGACCCGGCGGCAAACGTTCAGCGCTATTTTAAGAGATATAAAAAAGCTAAACGGGGGATAGAATTTTCCCTGGAGCGTATTGGCGAGACTGAACGGGAGATCGCTTACCTGGACTCCCTCTTATTCCAGGTGGAAGAAGCCGAAGATGCCGAAGTATTGGGGGCAATTCGTGAAGAGCTGGAAGAAGCGAAGATATTGAGCATTTCCAAAAAGCAAAAGATGACCAGGGAAAAAAAGGAAACTTCCCTGCCCGTGCGCC
>JASEHN010000180.1 GCA_030018715.1 Thermodesulfobacteriota bacterium
TAAAAATCACCTGGCTAACCCTGGACGTTCAAATAGCAACGGATTCATTTCAATAAGACCGTCTGGTCTTTCAAGCCTTCCGGCCTTGAACCCATCCACCTCCGTATGGAAAAGTAGATTCCTTAACGGAGATACCGTCCCCCATTCACATCGAGGGTAATACCTGTGATAAAACTGGATTCATCGGATGCCAAAAAAACGACCACGGAAGCGACTTCCTCGGGGGTCCCCAAACGACCAAGGGGGATAGCAGAAAGAACCTCCCTTCTTTCTTCCTCACCTTTAGCCTCCCAGAGCCCTTGAATCCGATCACCGGTCAACGTCACGGTGGGAGCTATGGCATTCACCCGGATTCCCGACTTCCCCCAGTCATAGGCCAGCTGGCGGGTCAGACCTTCCACCCCGGCCTTGGCCGCTACGTATTGGACACCGGCCAACGATGCCCTCCAGTGTCCCGCTAAGGCAGACATGTTGACGATCACCCCTTTCCCCTGCTTGGCCATCTCTGGGATCACCGCCTGGCAGCAGAGGAAGGTCCCTTTTAGGTTCACGTCAACTACAAGGTTCCAGTCCTTCTCCCGAATCTCCTCAAGAACGTGGGGTGTATGAAGGGCACCCCCGGCATTGTTGACCAGGATGTCGACGCTCCCCCATAGCGACTTCACCTCCTTGACGAGAGCTTGCACTTCGTCCAACTTCGTTACATCCCCTCTTCTCCCTGCCGCGCGCTCCCCATTAGGATTAATCTCCTTGGCAGCAGCGATCACTGCCTTTTCGTTGACGTCCATCAATAGCAGCTGGGCTCCTTCCCGGTAAAGGGCTTTGGCGATCGCCAGACCCATGCCCTGGGCTGCACCTGTAACGATAGCATTCCGATTCAAAAGACGTTGCAAATTATCTCCCTCCCTTATCCATGTATTTTTCCATCAAGGACGAAAAGGCCTCTGCTAGCGGATCGATGAACTCCGGATCGTTAATGTGCGCGTCGAGTTCTTGCAGCGGGATCGAGGGGTGCAAGTGGGCCTTGAGGGCTTCAATAAAGGCCCTATTTCCCTCGGGTTCCCAGTGGGGCAGATTCTCACGGTCGGGGTAGGAGAATCCCCTCAGGGGAATAAAGACATGGGTCGGTCCTTTGGCTCGGTTGAGTTTTTCCGCCGTGATCTTCCCCACGCTTCGCAGCTCATCCGGACTCAGTCGCACTAAAGTCATGTTGGGATTATGGATGATGTATTTCCGGGACTTCAATTCCTTGGACAGGCTGTGAAAGGGGCCCCAAACCGCATAATTGATGGACCCGGGGGCGACGACCAGGGGGATTCCCAGTTCACCCGCCGCTTCCAATCGCTCTTCTCGAGGATCGCTGTGCAGACCCCCGACGAAGCGGTCTCCAATCTCATGCAGGTTCAGGTCCAGAACTCCCTGAAAAGCACCCTCGCGGATCAGCTCTTCCATGGCGATTCCGCCGGTACCATTTTGATGAAAGGTAACCACCTCGTATCCTCGCCGCTCCACGATCGCCTTCACCCGCAAGGCCCCGGGTGTTGTGGTTCCCAGCATGGACAGGGCCACCGGAATACCCCGGGGTTTCATCTCTACTTCATCCCCTGTCTCGACCATACCGCAGATGGCCCCCACCGCATTGGCCAGGATCCGCCGGATCAAAAAATTGAGCCCCTGGAGATCAACGATGGAATGCATCATGGTAATATCCTTGGTGCCGACGTAGGGGCCGAAAGTAGCCTTGCCCGAGGCGACCGTCGAGACCAGAAGTTTGGGCATCCCCCGAGGAGCGCTCCGCATGGCCGAGGCGCAGATATCCGTTCCCTGCCCTCCGCCGAGCCCCAGGATCCCGTGAAAGGCCCCTTGCCGGAGGAGTTCCTGCGTCTTGGCGGTAACTCCCGTGATCATCGTTTCAATGCACTTTCCCTTATCCCCTATCGCCAAGAGGCTTGCTAAATCGGCGACCCCGGCTGCCCGGGCGACTTCCTGCCGGGTGACATCCGGAGGCGTCCGGGGGTCCTTCAAGATCCCCGCATCCAGGAGAAGGACTTTGAAGCCTCTGCGAGTGATCAGATCTCGGCAGAATAAAAGCTCCTCCTCTTTCGTGTCCATCGTTCCGATCAGAAGAATCGTTTTATCCATGACTCTCCTTTTTCTTCAAACCCCTTTCCATGAGATGCCCATCCAGTCGTCCCAGAACATTATACTCCGGATTCCATTTCCCTTTTAATTCACCCCCAACCTCGACCGAAGGGCCTGGAACCCTTTTGCCTCAATCGCCGAAGCCACCTTCTCCTGTAAATCGATCCCTGGTGTCAGGGCCAGCATGCAGCCGCCACCTCCCGAACCGGTGAGCTTGGTTCCCCAAGCCCCCGCGCTCCGACTTAGATCAATCAAAAGATCCATCTCCGGGCATGAGATCTCCGCTTCTCTCAGCAGCGACTGATTCCGGTCCATCAGGCGGCCGATTTCCTCCAGGTCGAAGGCTTCGATCCTGGCCATCGCCTCTTCGGCGATCTGTTGCGCCCTCTGCAGCATGCGCCCGTACCGGTCGGGGGAGTTCTTTTTTCTCTCCGCCAACGCTGAAAGCAGGGCCTTGGTATTGGCAATGATCCCCGTGTCTCCGATGACAACCTCAACCGGTTCTTTTAGTCGCATCTTCCGCACCACGTTCGGTTCCCCCCGGGTGAGGCAGATAATCCCGCCGTAGGTGGAGACGGTATTATCGATACCGCTCGTCGTAGGCCCGTGGTAGGCGATTTCGGCCTGGTAAGCGGCGGCGTTGACTTCATCATCGGTCAAGCGGAGGTTAAATTCCTCGGAGAGGGCCCGCACGATGGCCACCGAACTCGCCCCCGTTGCCCCGATTCCGCTCATGGCCGGGAGATCTCCGCTGAGCAGAATCCGGAGATGTTCCGGGCGGAAACGCAGGTGCTTGAAGATCCTTTCCAGGGATTCGATCTGCATCCCCTTTTTTTCTTCTTTATAACCTTTGGCCTCCCGGCGTTCATCCCTGATTTCCCAGCCTCCGGAAGCGGACTGAAAAACTTGCGCGTCGGCCGTCATCGATAAGGCGGAAGCGATGACCGGGATGCCGAAGACAGCGAACATATCGCCGAACAGAATGGTTTTGCCATACCCGATTCCCTTGCCCAAAGCGTCCCTCCTGATTCGTATCAATTTAGCGGTTTGGAAAAACCGCTAAATTCCATTGAAAAATTGAAAATTGTAAAATGAAAATGTAATTGGAGAAAATGGTCTTCATTATTAAATTTGCAACTGAAATTTTGCAATTTACACTGAAGTTTAGCCTACCCTGTCCTCAAAAAGGTCTCGAGGTGGGGTCATTCGGTTTCACCACCACTTTCACGGCTCCCCCGATTCTATCCCGGAACGTTTTGAACCCTTCTTCTATTTCCGACAAGGGGAAGGAATGGGTAATGAGAGGTTTCAGATCCACTCGGCCTGAGGCGAGCAAAGAGACCGCCCTTCCGCAGTTACCCCATCCTTCGCCCCGTACTGTGTAGATGGATTTGTTATCCTTCGCTAGCGACGCAAAATCCGCGCTTACCAGATCTTCCGGAAACCCGAGTAGCAATATTTTGCCCATCCGCTTGGCCATGGCAATAGCTATCTGCAAGCCCTGGGCACTCCCCGAGCATTCAATGACCAGGTGGGCGCCGATGCCTCCTGTCTCCTCCCGGACCACAGAGACAGGGTCCTCCCTGTTCACGTCGATGAGGCGATCGGCCCCCAGGGCCGAGCCGACTTGAAGACGAGAGGCCCGGGTGCCGATCAAGTAGACCTTCTGAGCACACAAGGCTTTGGCCACTTCCACGGAGATCAGTCCCAAAGGGCCAGGGCCGATCACCGCCACTTGATCGCCGATAATGTAGCCACCGATCGTTTCAAAGCCGTATAGGACGCATCCCAGGTTGGTAATCAAGGATGCTTCCTCGAAACCGATAGAATCCGGGATCGAGTAGACCGTATTTACATGGTTGACTACATATTGGGCGAATCCGCCGTTGGTCGTAAAGCCGTTCGCCCGGTGACCTTTTTCACGTTTCCCGTAGTTGAGGCAGGAAGTGTAATTTCCCCGCCGGCAATTGCGGCAACGCCCACACCCGTAATGAGCCTCCACCGCCACCCGGTCGCCGATCTGGAACTCATCCACGGTCTCCCCTTTCGCCGCAATCACCCCGGAGTATTCATGGCCGGGGATGAATTCGCCATAAGGGGGCTGGCCGGGCCAGGGCTTAGCGAGCAAGCTCACATCGCTGCTGCAAATGGCAGCGGAAGCGACCTGGATCAGGACGTCTGCGGGTCCCGGTTTGGGTGTTTCCACCTCCCTCACCGCCAGAACATTAGGGGACATCAGCACGGCAGCCTTCATCTTCTCCGGAATTTTCATCTATTTCTCTCCTCCAAATTGATCAAGGGGCAGGTCTCGCTCCTACCTCAGGAAAATCCGCCCTGTAGAGGTTTTTAAGGACCTCCTTCAGGCTCGGTTGTTGAACTCCCGGTTGGTTGCCTGGATGGAAAATTTTTTCACCTCTTCCAGGAAAGCTGCCAGATGTTCGGCGCTGTGTTCGAAGTATTTCAGCCCCTTTTCCTTGGTCCCCCGGAAAGGATTACCGATGGTGGAGGTTTCGGAGTACTCGTGATGTTCCATGGGAACCCACGCCTGCTCCGTCTCCATGAATTCCACCATTCCGGAGCCATCCTTTTTGGAGAAGGCCGGCCCCATCCATTGCGGGGCATGGGTACGGTCTTGAACGGCTGCTTTCATATCCACCAAGGTTTCATCGTAAGCGAGGCAGGTCGAAGTTTCGATCTCTCCGGAATGCCAGCCAGGAGTTTCCTCCGGAGGCCCTTCGATGATCCCTTTCAGGGCGTTATACTCCCTTTCGGTAGGGGTTTTGTACCAGCAGGTGAAAGCTTCGCTCTCGTAACGGATGCGACGGAGGACTTCGTCCACTACCTTGGAATTGGAACCATGGTGAGTGACGAAGACGATCTTGTTGAAACCATGGTAGATGAGGGACTTGCCGATGTCGTAGATGACGCGGCGGTAGGTCTCCCCTGAAAGAGTGATCGTACCCGTACCGTTTCCCAGTTGATGCATGTGATGGGGCGAATACCCATAAGGGATAATGGGTGTATAGATCACAGAGGCCTTCTTTGAGGCCCGTGTAACCACTTCCCAGGTCGTTAAGGCATCACAGCCCAAAGGAATGTGCGCTCCATGTCTCTCCAGGCTTCCCATAGGGACCATGGCAACGTCGCAGGTTCGAAGGTATTCAGCAACCTCCATATAGCTCATGTCGTGCAGATAAAGCGTCTTTTTGTTACCCATGATATCCTCCGATTCTTTTGATGGAATTGGCTTCTCCTTGGCAACCCCGTTTTTTACGGTAATGGTTTTTTGGAGAATAGTATAATCTCATTTTTCCGTCAATGAGCAAAATGATTAGGCGCTTATATCCAAAAAACCTCTTCCAGAACCATCAAACGTCATTCCCTGAACCATAAAGGCGTCGAGGAGGGCGTCCGCTTCGTGCAATTCACAGGTAAAACCCTTGAAGCCGAGAGCCCCTGCCTCCCACAGCCCACGGAGAGCTCCCAAATTAGTAAGGCTCAGGCCACCCAAGAGGCCGAAATCGACCACCGCCCGCTTTTCCAAATAGTTCCTCTTTTCAACGAACTCCTTGGCTCCAAAAACCTGAGGAACGGTTCGGTGATGGTCGATCACGGTGGTGACCCCTCCTCTGGCGGCTGCTCTGGTTCCGGTGATGAAATCCTCTCGATCGGTATAGCCTGGATCCATCATATGAACATGTCCATCAATCGCTCCGGGAAGAAGGTAAAGGCCATGGGCATCGATCACTTCAGGAGGGTGTTTTTCCAGAGATTGGGTGATCCCGACGATCTTTCCCTCTCGGATATAGAGGACACCCTGGTAGATGCTTTGGGAGTCGACCAGAAGTCCGTTGATGATGGCGAGATCTGCTTTCATATGACTACCTCCCGAATGGCTTCTTCCCATATCGATGGCAAAGTACGAGATAGAAAAATCGAATGTCCAATATCCTCCAATCCGACGGTTTTTGAAGGGTAGCCAGGAATTCAATTTTCACTTCAGCATATCCTCCTCAAAAGGAAAGAGGGTGAAGAGCTCGTGCCCCTTATCCGTAATCAGTAAATCGGTTTCCAACCGGACCGTTTGTTCAAGCAACGGATGTCCGGCAAAGGTCTCAACCGCAAAGTACATGTTGGCCTTAATCTCGGCAGGGTACTTCAGGGAATACGCCCTCGAAATCCACATCCCCTCATAAAGCGTTAACCCGATGGAATGGGCAAACT
>JASEHN010000181.1 GCA_030018715.1 Thermodesulfobacteriota bacterium
CTTTCGCCGGAATGACGGGGAAAGGGGCTTTCGGACTTTTTACGAGTTCATCAAGGATAAGGGATAAGTAAGAATCAAAGAAAAAGAGCCCTTCTGGAGATGCCCGAACCTCCAGAAGGGCTTGGCAGTTGCATGGCCGGCTTATTCTCTTGGAATGCGCATTCCGTAGAAAGACCGGGCGACAAAGATCAAAGCAATGATAAAGAATACCACCTCGACAGAGTGGGAAATCCCTTTCATCATGGGTGAGATAGCGATTTCCATGGCCAGGACGCCAAAAAGGGTTGTAAATTTTATAATGGGGTTTAAAGCCACAGAAGAAGTATCTTTAAAAGGATCGCCTACGGTATCCCCGATAACTGTGGCCGCATGCAGAGGCGTTCCCTTCTCCTTCAAATCTACCTCTACAACTTTTTTGGCATTATCCCAGCAACCTCCGGTATTGGCCATAAAAATCGCCTGGAACAGACCAAAAACGGCGATGGAAATCAAATAACTGATGAAGAAACTGGCTGGTGCATTGGTCGTTCCCGGCGCGGAGAAAAAGGCAAATCCCAGGGTAAAGCAGAAAATGACGATGAAAATATTGAACATCCCCTTCTGGGCATACTGGGTGCAAATTTTCACCACCTCTTTGGAGTTCTCCGTGGAGGCGCTGAGGCTGGCGGTTTCATCCAATCTGATGTTCTTCTTGATGTACTGCACCGCCCGGTAGGCTCCGGTGGTAACCGCCTGGATCGAAGCGCCCGTAAACCAGTAAATCACCGCTCCTCCGCATAAAAACCCGAGAAGAGTGTAAGGGTTCAATAAATTTAAAATGGTCTCGGGTTCGATCCCCAACGTCTTTCGCAGCAATAGAATTAACGAAAAAATCATAGTGGTCGCGCCCACTACAGCCGTCCCGATTAAGACTGGTTTGGCCGTTGCTTTAAAAGTGTTGCCGCAACTGTCATTTTCTTCCAGTTGGTGTTTGGCCGTCTCAAAATTTGGTTTGAACCCAAATTTTTCCTCGATTTCGGCTTCTACGTTGGGGATGGTTTCGATCAGGGACAACTCATAGATCGACTGGGCGTTGTCGGTGACCGGCCCATAACTGTCCACCGCGATGGTAACCGGCCCCATGCCCAAAAACCCAAAGGCTACCAGGCCAAAAGCAAAGATGGAAGAATATTCCATAAACTTATCCAGGCCAAATTGGCTGGCAAAATTGGCAATAACCATCAGGCCAACTATGGCCATCCCCAGCCAGAAAGCGCTGAAATTCCCCGCCACAAGACCAGAAAGGATGCCCAGGGATGCTCCCCCTTCCCTGGCCGCTGTCACGGTCTCCTGACAATGCCTGGACTTTGAGCTGGTAAATACTTTCACCAGCTCCGGAATGAGCGCCGCTGCCAGCGTTCCACAACTGATAATGATGGACAAGGTAAACCATAAATTTTGGGGTAAATGACCGAGTTGCCAGTAGCTTACGACAAAGGTAACGATGATGGAGAGGATGGAGGTGAACCAGACCAGCATGGTTAAAGAAAGCTCATAATCCACCTTCTCTTTGCCTCCATATAGGGCATTAGTAACCCCTTTATTGAATAGATAAGCTCCGATAGAAGTGAGAATCATCAGGATGCGCATCACAAATATCCAGGTAATCAGTTCAGCCTGGTATTGGGGAAAGACTCCTAAAACAATGAAACTGATGAGGGCCACCCCGGTCACTCCGTAGGTTTCGAAACCATCAGCAGTCGGGCCTACGCTGTCTCCGGCGTTATCACCTGTGCAGTCGGCGATCACTCCGGGATTGCGGGGATCATCTTCTTTGATATTGAAATGGATCTTCATTAAATCCGACCCGATGTCGGCAATTTTGGTGAAGATTCCGCCGCAGATCCTCAGGGCGCTTGCTCCGAGGGATTCCCCGATGGCAAATCCGATAAAACAAGCCCCGGCATATTGCCGCGGCATAAAAATTAATATAGCCAGCATCATGATGAGCTCTACACATACTAAAAGAACTCCGATGCTCATCCCCGCCCGTAAAGGGATATCCAATAATTTTATTGGCTTCCCTTCCAGAGAGGCAAAAGCCATACGGCTGTTGGCCAGGGTATTCATGCGGATGCCAAACCAGGCCACGCTGTAAGAACCCAAAATTCCCACAACTGACCAGGCTAAGATGATTAAAACCCCCTCCACGGGTGTGTGTTGTAAAAAGCCAAAATAATAGGCGATACAGATTCCTATAAAAACTTCCAGGATGATTAGAAGTTTTCCTTGTTGGATTAAATAGGTTTTACAGGTTTCAAAAATTATATTGGCCACATCCAACATGGACTTATGGGCCGGAAACTTTTTGACCTTGACGTATTCGTAAGCGCCAAAGACCATTCCCAATACACAGATGAGCAGACCAATCATAAGCAGAGTATTTTGACCTTCCGTAAGAACGGGTATCTCCAAGTCCGCTTCACTGGCCAGAAGCGGCGTTGCCCAGAGCATAAGGATAACTGCCAAAATACCAACGCCCCAAATCCACCCTTTGCTATTTCTTTTGCTTTGCATAGTTATTTTTTCCCTTCGGTTGTCTAAAATTGATTAACGGAAAAATCTGAAATCCAAAATGAATGATTATTCATTCAAAGTTTTTTTAGCATAGCGTTTAAAATTTTGTCAAGTTCTTTTTGATGATCTCGTAAAAAGTCGGAAAGGCCGTCACTCCTGCGAAAGCAGTCCGCCTCAGGCGGACAGAACTGCTTGAACTTACTAGACGAAGATGGGGCAAAAAGGACTTTTTACGAGTTCATCCTTTTTGGCCAGTTTTAAATTCGTAATGAATTATTTCTCTACCGCTCTAATGCCCTGATCCTGGATCCGGCGGAATTCCACACTGAACTGAGAATCCCCAATTCGTGGCCGATCTCGATGAACCGGCAGCCCATATCCATATATTTTTTCGCCTCCTCTTCCCAGGGCTCTCCGATTCCGATCCCCACGGCCTTCTTGTGTTTGGCCGCAGCCTCAACCGTTCTTTTTATGGCCTCCTGGACCTTGGGATGGTTTTTCTTGGCCGAGCGAAGCCCGAGGGACATACTGTAATCAGCCGGACCGAAGAGGCAATAATCCAGCCCTTCGATGGCAAAGATTTGGTCGAGGTGGGGGATGATATGTTCGTTCTCCACCATTATCCCGACCAGTAATTCCGTGTCGCTCCAGTTCACCCAGTCTTCTCCCCCGCGAGTCCCCCAGCCTCCGGAAAAGGAAAAACTGCTGAAACCCCTGATTCCTCTGGGGGCGAATTTCGAGGCCTTGACCACGGCCAGAGCTTCTTCGTAGTTGGCAATGTCCGATACCAGAATAGCGCCGGCGCCTACTTGAAAAGCTTTGGAAATAAGGTAGGGATTGCCTTTTTCCACGCGAACCATCGGCGTAATGCCCACGAGGGCCGCCGCCCGCATCATGTGCTCCATCGATTCATCCCGGCGCCAGGAGTACTCGCTGTCGATCCGGCAAAAATCCAAGCCGCTGTAACCTGTAATCTCAATGACTGCTGGACTGTAAGAATCTACGCAAGTTCCAACCGCCACTTTTCCCTCATCCAAAACTTTTTTAAACTTGTTCACCATCTTCATGATTTTGCCTCCTTATTATTTTCTTCTACAAAGAAGTTGGAATCCTCCCAGGTCCGAAACCCGTTTTATTTCCAATGAAGGTTCTTACCCGCAAGTCCTTCCCGTTGGTCACGAAAGTGATTGCTCCATCCCGGTCTGAACGATAGGGCTTTGCCCCTATATCCTCATATCTTTTTAACACGATGGGATGAGGGAGCCGATGCCTGCCCCCGGCCCTTACTGTGAAAACCGCAAACCTGGGCCGGACGTTTTCCACGAACTCCGGGGTGCTGGATGTCTTGCTGCCATGATGAGGAACTTTGAGCACGGTGCTTTGCATGGCGGCCTGAGTCCGCAGGATCTCTTTTTCCGCCGCCGCTTCCACGTCGCCGCCAAAAAGGAAACTCACTTCCCCGAAAGTGAGCCGGATGACCAAGGAGGCATTGTTCCCCTGAAAGATTTTATCATCTTTTTCGCCGAGAGGAGGATGGAGAAATTCTATTTTCACACTGCCAATTTCCAGATGAACCTTTCCCCTGCCCATCATCTGCAAACGTTCGCCGGCAAGGGTTATGAATGTCCTGCTCAGCGCGCCATCTTCCTTCCCTTCTCCGTTGTCCCAAACCTCCTTCACCCGAAAATTACTTAGCAGGAAAAGAAGTCCCTGCAGGTGGTCGGGGTGAGGATGCGTGCTGACCAAATAATCAATCTTTTTTCTTTTGGCCTTCCATAAATAGGGAGCCACAATTCGTTCCCCGGGGTCAAAACTGCCATCGGGAGAGCCCCCGCCGTCAATGACCATTATCCCCCCTTGAGGAAAGTGGACCACAGCCGCATCTCCTTGCCCCACATCCAGGAAGGAGACGGTGAGTTCCTTGCCGTGGTGGACGGCATAATACCCATAGGCCTGAAGAGCAACAAATATCCCGGCCAGGCCGATTAGCCCGGGCAACGCCCGCTTCCAGCGTTTGAGATTGGCGGCCAAGATGAGCATGCCGTAGAGGAGAACGAGCTCCGCACCGGTTGGCGTAGTTACCCTCTGCGAAGCCAGCGGGAGACGGCTGAACAAATCGACCAGGCCCAGGGAGATATTTATCAGAAAAACATTCAAGGCTGTGAGGATTTTAGCCAGGGGTAGGGAGAAAAAAACCAAAAGAGCCGTTAGCAGGCTGAGAAGAGTGTTGGCAAACCCCATGAGGGGCACAAGGAAGAAGTTGGCAAGAAATCCCACCAGGGAGATTCGGTTGAAATAGTACCCGACCAAAGGGCCGGTTCCCAGAATGGCTGCTGTGGATGTAAGGAGGCCGGCGCTAAGGTAAATCAAAATCTTCATCTTCCAGCGCGGCTGCTCTTCCACCCAGCTCTTGAAGGGCCAGGTTTGTAAAAAGGAGAAATATTCCTTAAAGCGGGGGATCAAGTAAATGATGGCCAGCACGGCAAGAAAAGAAAACTGGAAAGAAATATCAAAGAGAGCGGCAGGGGAAACGATCAAAATCAGGAAGGCTGCCAGAAAAAGCGCGTCGTAAAGATCTTCTTCCCGATCGAGGAGCAGGGCGAGGAGGAAAGAGAGCATCATTATCGTCGACCGTACCGCAGCCACGCCCAGACCCGCGATGAAAGTATAAAAAATCACCGGAACCACAGCCGCCAGGGCCGAAGTTTTATTCAAATTCCAGCGCAGCAGCAAAGAGGGAAAGAGTTTGATGGTCCAGCGGGTCGCCCCGAAGAAGAATCCGGCCACCAGGGCCACATGTAAACCGGAGATGGAAAGAATGTGGTTCACCCCCGCCACGATGAACTTTTCATTCGTCTCCCGACCGATATCCCCCCTTTCTCCCAGGACCAGTGCTTTGATAATTCCCCGGGAATGAGGCGGAGCGTTTACGTCTAAAAACTTCCGAATCTTCTCCCGGCCTCTTTCGATGAAATGGAAGAAAGCGTTCCCCATTCCTTCCTGCATACGGACAACTTCACTGGCGTTGTTGACATAAGCAGTGACCCGCACCTCCTTAAGGGCTAAAAATCTTCGGTAATCAAACGCTCCCGGGTTGGTTGCCGGCCTCGGAAGATAAAGTTTGGAGATAAAGCGCACGCGGTCCCCGTAGCGCAAATCGCCATTCCGGTCTTTTACCGTGAGCAGAAGATTCCCAACGACCGGGAAATACCCCTCTTCCAGGTAGATTTTTTCAGATCGAACGAAAAGACGGGTCTTCTCCTCCGTTGGCTCAGGCGGCCGGTAGAGCACCCCCTCGAGATGGTATCGTTTATCTCCGGCCAAATGGATGAGGTGGTTGGAAGGGAAATCGGGATAAAGAAGGCGACCGATGTAAAGGAAGCCCAAAAGGGCGAAGATCAAGGGAGATAGAATAAGGGCTGCTCGCCCCTTTCGCCCGAAGAAAAAAATCAGGAAAATCAGGCTGGCCCCCATGATCCCGGCCATGATCCAGGATGACGGAAGGTGAAAATAATTTCCGGCGATGATCCCGGAAATGTAGGCGAAAAGAATCAGCGGCATAGGCCTTTTCATTGCCCTAAAATAATGGAAATAAAGTCAGGGGTCAAGTAAGGAAATATAGGGTTAGGGTAGAGTAGGGAGCTGGGGTTATAGCGAAAGCTCTATCTCTATCTCCATCTCCTCCTCATTTACCCTGTTGGGTACTACCATCCAAGTACCAACAATCTTATTCTCCAAATTTGATGAAATCGTAAAAAGTCGTCATTCCCGTGAAAACGGGAATCCAGAGAAAT
>JASEHN010000182.1 GCA_030018715.1 Thermodesulfobacteriota bacterium
CGAAAGCCGGAATCCAGTTTTTTCAAATAGTTATGAGTTTTCTGGACTCCGGTTTTCACCGGAGTGACGACTTTTTACGAGATCATCAAGAAGTTTTTATTAAAATTATCATAGAAGAAATCGGGGGGGATGTCAAGGAAGAGCCCAAATCCTTTCAATGGGTGCCCCCCCTTCACTATTCATTTTTGTTGATGATTTCAAAATGATGGTCAGGACCAGGCGGGGAGGCTTGCCTAATCCGGGCTGCGTCTACCATTGTGAATCCATCAATTTATTGAAAAGTGAAGGGCGGTAAGGAAATATTCGAAAAAACCGGATAGGCTGCGTTAGGAAATATGGTTTATGTTTAAAAAAATTCACCTAACTTCCTTTTCAAAAATCTAACACGGACTGTTAAGAAATTGACAATCTATGTCGATAGGTACAAAAAAGAGATAGCCAAAGGTTTTTTTTAGGGCCTCTTTAATACAAAAAGTTGATAAATAATAGATAATTAAAGAAAACATGGTTCATGGATATTTCAAGGCACAATATTTGCAGAAATTTAATTTAATCCATAGACTTGAGTTAATTAAAGTCCTCTCTTTAGGAGTCTTATGATGGCACAACAGGGATCGATATTGATCGTGGATGACGAAGCTGGTCCACGGGAATCTTTACGAATGATCCTGAAGCCCATTTACAAAATTTATACAGCGGCAAATGGGAAGGAAGCGCTCGTGTTAATTCAGAAAGAGAAAATCGACCTGGTTACTCTCGATTTGAATATGCCCGGGCTTACAGGGGTCGAAGTTTTGAAAGAAATCAAGAAAATCAAGAGTGATATCGAGGTAATCATCATAACCGGGTATGGCACCCTAAAAAATGCCCAGGAAGTCATCCGTTACGGAGCAGGTGATTTCATCTCCAAACCCTTCAACGTCGCTGATATTGTTGCCATTATCAGCAAATCCTTCGAGCGCCGGAACTACAACCTGAAAATTAATAATCTCATCCAGCAAATTAAAGGCCTGCGGAATATCGGGGAAGATCAGGAGCGTGAAATAACAGGGGTTTACAAAGCTCAAATTTCCTCTTAACGACCATTCTATAAAAAAACCAAACGTCAAGAACGAAAAGCACAAGACATAAGGCTTAAGCCCCAAGGCTCAAGGCAAAAGCTAATGCCCTTAAACCAGAAATTTGCACCAGGACATTCTAAATCTTACTCCCCGGGCTTTTCCTTTTGAATTGCTATCAAAATCTTCCAAATTTCCTCTACTTGCTTTTTTGTCTCTTCCAGTGATCCGGAATTGTCCACGATAAAATCCGCGTATTCCTTTTTGCCCTCGATGGGCCATTGAGCCTTAAGGATATTGGCGGCCATCTCCCGGGAGATCTGGTCCCGTTCCATCAGGCGTTCTACTTGTATTTCTTCGGGGATGTAGACGAGGAGGATCTTATGAAAGAGGTGTTGCAGATTTGCTTCCAGCAGGAGGGGAACGATGACCTGGATGATCACATTCGGATCCTTAGTAGTAAATTCTTTAACCTGCCTGGTGAATTCGTCATAGATTCTCGGATGAATAAAGCTTTCTAATTTTTTTCGTTTCTCAGGATCGCGGAAAACGATCTCCGATAGTTTTTTCCGGTCGAGGGTCTTATCGTCCAGCAGAACCTGTTCTCCAAAAAAGGCCACGATCTCTTTCCAGGCCGGTTTTTCCGGCTCCACCACCAACCGGCTGAGCAGGTCGAAATCGATGATCGGCGCGCCCAGGTCTTTTAGCATACAGGCAACCGTGGTCTTGCCGCTGGCGATTCCTCCGGTCACGCCCAGAAGGATGCGGTTGTCCTTTCCCCGGATTTCTTCTATCTGCTTCATGCCGGAGTATGACATGGGAAAGGCCTGGGTCACATCCAGTTCAGCGCCGGCATAGCTGATAGGATAGCGAATTCCTCTTTTGTACAGGGCCTCCATTCCTTTTAAAGCCTTGTCCATCATGCCGGCCGGGAGAGCCATGACCAATTCTTCATCCTGAGCATGGCCATAGCGCCGCTCGCCGTAGCAGGGAATGGACAAACAGGGTTTTTTGCTGAGGTAACATCTAACAATAGCATCGGAACAGGATGATTCCCCCACGCAGTAAAATTCCATGACCTCATAATCCTCGAATTGCAGGGAATTGATGAGGAGCATCATCTGGGCGGGATTGGCGTATATAAGGACGATGTCAGGATCAAAAGGATTATAGACCAGGGGAGCCAGAGCGACTGCATGGTATTTGCCGGCGGGAAGACGGGGGATGGAGTTTTCATATTTTTGGCCATCCTTGCGGGTCTTAGCCCAGACGATAGAGCGGAAGGTTCCGTCCTTAAAAACTTCCGGCAGGTCGGTGAGGCCCACGATTGAAGGGCACATGGGAGAAATGAAATCTCCGGCAACAGCCCCCACCGTCCAGTCAAAAGTCCTGACGATGGTGATAAGCTGGCAGAGGGTAACCTTGTGGGTCATTCCGCGTATAAAAGGAATTTCGCCGAGGGCCTCCTTCTTCTCCAGGAGCTTGAAGGCAACAGGGAAAGATTTTAATCTCATCAAGAGTTCCATCCGGCGAACCAGCTTTTCCCAGTCCCGGTTTGTTTTCATTTTTCCTCCCGCTAATCATCTGCGGAATTCCGTGTGGAATCTTCCCGCCCGAAGCTCTTCGATCAGTTCTTGCTCGCTGCCGATCTCTTTGTTAAAGATAGTCACGCAGCGACCGATTTCATCAAGCCGATGGGCATCGCTCCCGGCCACAGGTAGGAGGCCCAGCCGTTCAGCCACCCGGCCGGCCATCTCGTTTTCCGGGTCCGTTAACTTACAATTGAGAATCTCCACTCCGTCCACGTATTGAAAAACTTTCCGCTGACAGGCCTGTTCCACGCTCATCAGCAACTGGGTAATGCCAAAGAGAAGAAAACCCCGGAAGGGATGGGCCGCAATCATCAGCCCGCCCGCCTCTTTTACCTCCCGGCGCAGATCCAGGATAGTCACGACTCCCCGGACATCTTTATCGTAACCGAAAACCAGAATATCTCCCTGGTTGGTGGTGATTTCATTTCCCTGGAAAATCCGGATTCCCCCTTTCCTGGCCAGCTCTTCCATTTCCTGGAAACTCCATCGGCATTGGTGTTCAGTGAGACATAAGCCGTCCAGGCCTACCCGCCTGGCTTCCTCAATAAGATCTGCCGGGTCGATCGCGCTGCATGGGGAATGCGGCCGGGTATGGGTGTGCAAATCAATGCGCATGGCTGCCCTTATTTTAAGGCCGGGCCAGACAGAAGGCCCGGACTTCCGGGTGTTCTTCCACCCATAAACGGGTTAGTTGCCCAGGAATGGCGGAAGTTTCGACTTTCAATTTCTCTGTTAAGGCGTGGGCCAATCGGGCGGAATGTAGACAACGGCCGCACTCGATAAGTATCTCGGCGAAATGCTGGCACCCTTTGCGGCCTACTTCCCGATTCACCCTGGCCATCCATCCCTCTTCACGCAGGGATATGCCGACTGCCTTTTGCAGAAAATCTACTGCTTTGGGACAAACAGGAGTCGTATAGCGCTTCATCTGGCCCCGTATAGCTGTAATCAAACCGTCAGGGAGGCTAACGTCCATCTGGATTTCCATGGCGTAGATGTGATCTTCCAGTGTCCCGTGAAACCGCAGAGTCGTCTCGCTTAACAGCTCAGCTCCTACCAGGAGGGTTCGACTGAAAGTGATCATTTATTTTTTTTCTCCATAAAATTAAACGATATTTAACCCTTGCATCAAAGGACTATCATCGGCAAAGGCGACGCAACTCCGCACCAGCCTGGGGTTAAATTTTAACATGGCCTGGTATTTTTTTCGCCGCTCTTCTTCGTTTCCTTTCTCATTTTCCTGTATCTGGGGGACAGTGAAATGAAGGATCACGGCGTTACAGCACTCCAGCACTCCTTCGGCTAATTCCGGACATCCGCAAGGCCCGCCCAAGAGATCCTGGACGATCTTCCGTAGGCCGGGACCAACCCGCACTCCCACTATCTTCTGGATCAATCCGGGAGCTGAGGCGCATTCCTGGTGTGGATACCGCTCCATTTGAGCCTCTGCCGCAGTAATCTCCAAATCCGGGAGCCTGACTTTTATCTGTATCGTAGCCTCCGTGAGGCTGTCCGCCAGCCGCCAGGAAACGGCTAAAGAGTTCTCTGAATAGGGCTCTACTTGGACTACCTTATTTCTCATGAATGACAACGTCATGATCTTTCCTCGCTATTTTGTAATCCAGCCTCTCTTGACATAACCAAGACGAAGGGTTCAATCTGGAGTGCGCTGTTTAATGCCCATAAGGTTATTCTCCGAACTCCGATTTTTTTTAAAAGCCTCAAGATCGGATCATGGTCAGGATCATTTTGAATTTTTCCACTGCTCTTAGAGCATGTGGCTGGTTGGCCGGCATGATAACCATTTCTCCGGCATGCAAGCGCAAGGGTTTTCGGGATATGGTAATTTCCACCTCTCCATCGAGGATATAAACCAGGGCATCGAAGGGAGCAGTATGCTCGCTCAATCCTTGCCCTTTATCGAAAGCGAAAAGGGTGACCGTTCCGGTCTTTTGGTCGATGATCGTCCGGCTGACAACAGAGCCTTCCTGGTAATTGATCAATTCAGAAGCCCTAACCTTTTGCCCCCGGAGATCTCCCCCAACCTGTTCATTCTGCTTTTCCATCTATTTCCTCCTCCTTCCCTCTACCTTTTTTCCTTCTTAGAGAAAGCTTCCCAGAGCTCGGCCCGAAAATCCGGATGGGCGATGGAGATCAAGGCTTCCGCCCGCTGGGAAAAGGATTTGCCGCGTAATTTGGCTATTCCGAATTCGCTGACCACAATATCTGTCAGATATCGCGGTATCGTAACCGCGGCTCCACCGACCAAGCGGGGAACGATGCGGGAGATTGTCCCCTTGGTCGCCGTGGCGGTCAAAGCCGTAATCGATTTTCCCCCCCTGGAAAAATAGGCTCCGGCAACAAAATCAAACTGGCCGCCGACTCCACTGATCTGCACGCCGTTCAAAGATTCCGCGTTGATCTGCCCCGTAAGATCAATCTCAATTACGGAGTTGATGGCTATGAAGTCATCGATCTCGGCAATCAAGCGGGCATTGTGACTCACTTCGGCGGAGTGCATTTCCAGGAGGGCATTTTTATGGCTAAAGCGGAATAATTTTTCTGTTCCTATCAACTCCCCGGCCACGATTTTTCCAGGGAAAATTTTTTTCCGGCGGTTATTGATCGTTCCCTTCTCCACCAGGTCCACAATCCCATCGGAAAGCATTCCGGAATGGACGCCTAGATCTTTCTTCCCCTGGAGGAGTTGGAGGATGGCGGCCGGCAGATTTCCGATGCCGATCTGGAGGGTGGCTCCGTCCGGAATAAGCTCGGCAACGAATTCGGCGATCCGCCGTTCGGTCTCGCCGATCTTAATCTCCGGATAGGGAATGAGTGGGGCCGAGCTTTCTACCAGATAATCAATATCCGATAGGGGAAAAGAGCAGGGGCCCATAGTTTGGGGAGCCTTATCATTGACTTCGGCTACGATCGTTCGAGCTCCTGCGGCCAGGGGATAGGCCATGCTGGTGGATACGCCCAGGCTAACCCTGCCGGCACTGTCCGGCGGAGATACTTGAATGAGGGCGACATCAACGGGAGTCGGCCCTTTAGCGGAATAAATGAAAGGAACGTCTGATATGGGCATGGGAATGAAATCGATTCGTCCTTCTTCCCAGGCTTTGCGGATGGAGGGGCTGATCTGCAGGCTGACACAATGGAAGGAAGACTCGATGCCTGGCCGGGCCAGGGGATGTTCCGTCAGGAGATACCCGCTGACGACCTCAACGTTATGGTAATATTCAAAGTCCTCCGCTAAGACCTGGAGCAAGGATTGCGGCTGGCCGGAGGCAATGGAAAAAAACACCCGGTCTCCCGGCTTTATGGCCTGGCGCAAAGCCTCGCGGGCGCTACACTTCTTAGCCTTCATCATCTCCCATCACTTGTTTTGTTGGGAAGCTCGCCAATGATGGCACCGATTCTCCGTGGAGGATTCATAATGACAACTTTTTTTTGACGTTCACTATAAGTACATAGTATAGGAATTTCCTTTTTTAACTTTAGTCCGCCTTAGGCGGATCACTTTAGACGTTTGACATATTCTTTCCTTTTTCTTAATCATGGCATTAAAACTCTGTGACCTCTGTGTCCTCTGTGGCTGATTTTAATTTAAGGAATAGGGAAAATATTTCTGTGCAAACACT
>JASEHN010000183.1 GCA_030018715.1 Thermodesulfobacteriota bacterium
GGCACTGTTGAAGCTGCCCACGGCTTTAAAAAATCTATATATGTCATTCCGGCCGGTTTATGGGCAGACTTCACCTCCTTGGTTGTTCCACCACCACCAGCCCCAGAATGTCAATTGCTTTTTATCCATTAAAGCTTCCTTTTGCCAAAAGTAATTTCTTTTACTATGAATCGGATATCCTTGTCAAGATTTTTTTAGAAAAATTTTTAGAATTGGCTTATTGAAATTTTCTTTATAAAGGGATTTTCACAATTTATATGCCTTCTTGGCCAGGCGATAGGCTGTATCCTGAATCATATCCAATGCATCTTCCATATCGATGATCCCTCTCACAACCAGGCCGGCAATCCAGTTGGCATCTACCCGCCGGGAGAGATCATGGCGGGCGGGAATTGATGGGAAAGCCCTGGTATCGTCGTTAAAACCGACCGTATTGTGAAGCCCAGCCGTCTCCGTTGTTTCCAGGCGGTAGCGCATCATGCCGTTGATGCTGTCGAAGAACCACCAGGGCGGGCCCAGTTTCATTGCCGGGTAATGTCCGGCCAACGGCGCCAGCTCGCGGGAATAAGCGCTCTCATCGAGGGTGAAGACGATAAAGGTAAAGTTAAGATTATTGCCATACTTGTTGAGCAAGGGTTTCAGATTGCGGGTGTATTCGGTTTGGATGGGGATATCGCCACCCCGATCCGGGCCGAAGAGGTTAAAGATGAATGGATTGTGATTTCGGTATGAGCCGGGGTGGAGCTGCATTACCAAACCGTCATCCGTACTCATCCGGGCGTTTTCCATGATCATGTGGGCCGTGAAATTGGCTGCGTCTTCTTCGGTAGCTTTGCCTTTCAGGGCCCTTTGGAAAATAGCCTCCGCCTCCGGGGGTGGAAGCTCCTCAGTATATGGGGTCAGGGCGGAGTGGTCTGTGGCTTTTGCGCCCATCTTTTTGAAGAATTCACGCCTGTTTTCCAGGGCGCTTATGAATTTGGAGTAGGAATCGACAGCGATGCCGCTTAAATTGCTTAGAGCATCTATATGATCCTGCCACCCTGGAGTGAGCAGATTCACAAGCGCATCCGGCCTGAAGGTCGGGATCACCCGGCCCTTCCAGCCGGAGTCTTTGATCGCCTGATGATGGGAAAGTGGGTCTGTTGCCGCGTCAGTGGTGCAGAGGACTTCGATGTTGAAACGTTTGAAAAGGGCCCGGGGGCGAAATTCGGGTCTGGCCAGTTCCGCTTCAATCTTGTCGTAAACTTTCTCCGCCGTTTTCCCGTTCAGCTTATCTTTGATTCCAAAAACTGATTGCAACTCATCCGCCAACCAAATGCCGCTGGGCGTTCCCCGGAAGAGATAAAAGTTCTCGGCAAAAATTTGCCAGATCCTGCGGTGGTCTTGTTCAACGGGGCCTCCGTCCAGTCTCCGAACTCCGAGAGTCTCCAGGGGGATTCCCTGGGAATATAGCATTCTCAGAACGTAGTGATCCGGGAGGATGAGAAGTTCTGCAGGAGTGCCGAATGAGGCCTCTTCTTTGGCAAACAATTTTGGATTAACATGCCCATGAGGGCAAAGGAGCGGCAGGGTGGCGACGCTTTCGTAAAGCTCGCGGGCAATTCGGCGTTGTTTCGGGTCCGGGTCAAAGTATCGATTCGGATTTTTTTTGGATAAAGAGGCCATATCCCTTTTCTTCTCGGGCTCGAAATTAGTTCTACGGGTCAAACCTTTACGGCCTGCCGGCTTCTCAGACCCGCCAGTACCTTGTCGGGAGTTGCCGGGAGGGTATAGATGCGCACACCGGTGGCATCGTAAATGGCATTCAGGATGGCCGGGGTAATTGGCACGGTGGCTACCTCGGAAATTCCCTTGGCGCCAAAGGGGCCGGCAGGTTCCGGATCTTCGATGAGCATACACCGGATATGCGGAATATCCGTGATCGCGGGTACGCCTAACTGCTTAAAGGTGCGGGTGAGCGGAATTCCCCGGTTTAGAATATAGGCTTCGGAGAGAGCATACCCCATACCCTGAGCACAGCTCCCCTCGATCTGGCCCTCGATCTTTTGGGGATTGATGGCCCGGCCGCAGTCGTGGGCGGCGATGATCTGCAGCACTTGCACCTGTCCGGTGTTTTCATCCACCTGCACCACAGCCACCTGGGTTGTATAGGCATAGGATGGATAATTGCGGTATTCTTCCGGCGGAACAGTGCGCCTGGCATCTTTATCCGCCAGGGCGTAGGTTTTGGGGGCCGTGTAATAATACTTAACTTCCAGGTTCTCGCCGGCCTGGTTGACCCGTTTGGCAAGTTCAGTTAACGGGATCATTGAACCTCCGCTAAGGTCGATAATCCCTTTACCTCTTAAGCGGAGGTGCTCGAAGGGTAATTCGTAATAGGCTGTTGCCCTTTGCAGAAGTTTGCTTTTAAACTCTCTGGCGGCCAGCTCCACTGCCTTGCCGGCAATGAGGGTTTGGCGT
Source organism: Thermodesulfobacteriota bacterium (assembly GCA_030018715.1). Lineage (GTDB taxonomy): Bacteria > Desulfobacterota > SM23-61 > SM23-61 > SM23-61 > JAHJQK01. Next base: position 2,461 of record JASEHN010000183.1, read on the forward strand.
TCCCCTACGGCTCCGCCGTGGCGCATAGTCAGCGCGGTATCCCCGGTAATAATATCAATTAGGCTTTCCTCTACTCCTAACACCTCCGCGGCCACCTGAACCAGGACAGTGCGGATACCCTGGCCCATGTCCACAGCCGATGCCCGCAGCACCACCCTCCCGTCTGCTTGCAGGATGAAGATGGCCCCGGCGTCATCCACTTTCCCCTTGCCGGCTCCCACGTTTTTAAATCCGCTGGCAACACCGATGCCTATGCGCTTTCCAGAAGTTTCCCTGGCCTTGATAACCGATAATTCTTCCTGCAAAGCTTTTCGGGCAGCCTGGATTGTAGCCTTAGTAGCCACGCTAACTTTCAGTATTTCTCCGGAGATGGTTCTGTCTCCAATCTTTAGGGCGTTGATCATCCTGATCTCGAACGGGTCCAGGCTAAGCTTCCTGGCCGCCTCGTCCAGAAGGGATTCAATTGCTACGGCGGCCTGGTTGATGCCAAAGCCCCGGAAGGCGCTGCCATTGGCGTTGTTGGTATATACGGCCCAGCCTTCCACCCGCACGTTAGGAACCCGATAAGGGCCGCAGGCAAAGATACAGGCCTGGTCGATGACCCGGGGGCTGAGAGCTGTGTAGGGTCCGGCATCAGAGAGGAGTTTAGCATCCACAGCCATTAGGTTCCCGGCGGAATCCAGGCCTACCCGGTAATCCATCCAGTAGGCGTGGCGTTTGGTGCTTAGCCTTATGGATTCCTCCCGGGTTAGAGTGATCTTCACCGGCCGTCGCAGATGGTAGGCCCCAATGGCCAGAAGAGCCTCCACGGTATTATCCAGCTTGCTGCCAAAAGCCCCGCCAAGGGGCGTGGCAATTACCCGGATCCGTTCTTCCGGCAGGCTTAACACCGCGGCCAGTTGTTTTCGGATTTCAAAGGGGAACTGAGTGGGGGCATAAATCGTAAGGATGCCGTTTTCATCCACAAGCCCGATACCTGCTTCAGGCTCCAGGTAGGCATGCTCCACGAAGGGAGTCTCGAAATGACCTTCCACCACCACTGCGGCCTGCTGAAAGCCGGCCTCGATGTTGCCCTCCTCGTGCAGTAAATGCTTACAGATGTTTCCCCCGGGGTGCAACGGGGGCGCTTCCGGTCTTAAGGCTTCCTGGGGTGAAAAAATTCCCGGGAGTTCCCGGTAATCAACTTTGATTTGCTTAACGGCCATTTCCGCAGCGGCCGGGGTTTCGGCGAAAACAACGGCAATGGCGTCACCCACAAAACGCACCCGGTTCCGGCATAGCACCGGTTGATCAGGATTTAACGATCCCATCCCGTTATGCCCCGGGACGTCATCCGCTGTTAAAATTGCCTGAATCCCAGGACCTTTTTTGGCCAGGGAAGTATCCAGGGAAAGGATTTCGGCATGGGGATAGCGGCTCCAGATAATCTTACCGTAGAGCATGCCTTCCATATACATGTCGTCCGCAAAAGTGAGACACCCTCTAATTTTGGCTTCCCCGTCAAGGTCTGGCACTGACCGGCCCAAGCCCGTCTCTACGGCCTGGCTGCGCATCTCCTCCGGGCGGCGGATCCAACGGGCAGCCAGTTTGACCGCTTCGATGATCTTGATGTAACCGGTACAGCGACAGATGTTTTCCTTGAGGGCTTCGCGGATCTGCTCTTCCGTGGGGGAAGGAAGACGGTCCAACAGCGCCTTGACGGAGATAATCATTCCAGGAGTGCAAAAACCGCACTGAACAGCCCCGGTGGCTAAAAAAGCGGCCTGGATGGGGTGCAATTCTTCCGGCTTGCTCAGCCCTTCGATAGTCTCCACTTTTTTCCCGGCCACCTGGTTTAATTTCAACAGGCAGGACTTGATGGGAAGGCCGTCCACCAACACCATACAGGCTCCGCAGTGGTTGGCGCTGCAGCCGTTTTTTGTGCCGGTAAGCCGCCGTTCGTCCCGTAGATACCGCAAAAGAGTCATCTGCGGATCACCCTGGGCTTCCACTTCTTCCCCGTTCAGAATAAACCGACCGACAACGGTCTTTTTCATATCAGTAACCAAGGGCTTATTGCTGGGTCATATCTTTTTTCCTTAAAGGCACTATTTTCACCCTAAGACGCTCTACGCTTCACCCCCTTCCTCCCCCAGGCAGAAGATTCGTACCCCCAGCTGAACACCAAGGGTCCTTACCATAGACGCCTCGCCGGTTAAAAATTATCACGAAAAGATTCTTGCCATTTCGGCAGCATCGACCCGCTTGGCAATTTCCTCAGGGTCGATGGAATATAGGCCTTTCTGCTTCATGCGCTCGAAATAGACTGACCCGGAAAAGGTATATTTATACCCCAATCCTTCCTCATTTTCCATCTGAATCCGCACATGGCTGATGGCATCGCCAACAGATAGAGTGGTGGGAAGAACGAAAGGTTTTTCTTTTTTTATATAGCGGACAGAATTGAATCCGGCGAGCGTTCCGGTGACGATGGCCTCGGTGTGCCCCACCAGCAATCCAGCTTTTTCCCCGGCGCAGAAGAGGTTCTCCACTCCTTTCACCTTGAGCGCGTCATCCCTCTTGGCCATGCCCACGTAGCGGATGGAGTTGCCCAGGCCGCCGGCATAAGGATCTTCATAACGGGCATTTTCAAAACCGGGAATTTTTCGTAAGGCCTCCAAGGGAAAGAAAGGGGTCATCAGCTTGGCATGGCCGGTATCGAGAAGAATGAGGTTTTCATGGAATTCCGGCAGAGCATATTGCTGACAGGCTTTGATGGAGAGCTGCACTTCCGGCTGCAAAAAAGCAGGAATGGGAATCACTACAACTCCCTTTTTACTTAGCAGGTCAACTATCTCCCGTGAAAGGGATTCTTTGAAGAGTTTACAGGAGCCGCTCATGGCCCCAACCTGATCCCCCTTTCTTCCGGCCATCTCCTGAGCTCCGGCTTTAGCGGAAATGCTGACTCTTCCGCCGAAGGTGGGACAGCGGAGGATACACATGACGCAGCCGTTGCCGTATTTGCTGCACTGGCCTGGAGGGCCGGCAGTGCCGGTCGTATCAATAAAGGCAGCTCCTGCAAAACGTGCTTTTTCTTCCCCCCGTTTTCCCGAAACGGCTTGAATCCGGCCTTCACTCATCTCCACCTCATCGATGCGGGTAAAAAGGTGAATTTGAACCCCTTTTTCCAGGAGATACCTTTTTACCACTGGCTCCATGGTGGCGACGTTATACAGGGAGGAATGCGGATGGCCGGGGAATTCAATTCCGCGATGAAGGCAATTTTGATCGACAAGCTGAAATATTTCCCCGCCTCCCAGGGCTATCATCTCCTCGGTGGCGGTGAAACGGCCATTGTTGCGCATGATTCCCCCAACCAGGCCAGTTCCCAGCAACATGTCTGTCCGTTCCAGCAAAAGAACTTCAGCGCCTTGCTTTTTAGCAGAGAGAGAAGCTGCACACCCAGCCCAGCCAGCTCCTACAACGACGACTTTCATAAAAATTCTCCCTTTTTCAAATGCGGAATGCGGAAAAAATTTTACCTGCAATCCACCATCCGCAACAAATTTTGGTTCATCTCCAAATTAGTTGATCAAATTTTTAATGAAAGCCTGCCAAGGGCCCGGAAGGAAAGACAGATTGCGCCGCAAGCATCGGCGGGATATCCACTTTCCATAATCCCCCTGCTTACCTTCCGCAAAGCGCAGCGGGGGCGGGAAAACAAAGTTTCGAAGAAATTGCAGACCCCCCCGCCACAGCTAAAGAGATATATGTGCCTCATGATTGCAAGCAAGCTGACTTTCCTTCCGGGCCCCTGAAATCACTGCCCATTTTAAA
>JASEHN010000184.1:0-2822 GCA_030018715.1 Thermodesulfobacteriota bacterium
ACCCAGGCTTATTTGATCTTCGAGGATGTATTCGTTCCCAAGGAAAGAGTCTTCCTTTGTAAAGAATCTGCTTACACGGGTAAGATCATCCAGATATTCACGGCCATCTACCGGGCCTGTATCGGGGCTTGCGTGGCCGGCCAGGGAGATGTCATAATCGGGGCAGCAATCCTCATGGCCCGGGCCAATGGATTATCTGCTCGCACCTTTTCCTCCAAGTTTGTGGAAATGGCCGTCAACAACGAAACGACTTTTACCATGGGCGTCGGGGCAATCGCCCTGGGAAGCCGACATCCATCCGGAATCTGGGTTCCTGACTCCCTGACCGCCCATGCCAACAAGATTCACGTAGCCACCCTGCCCTATGAGACCAAACGGCTCTGCCAGGAGATTGGCGGGGGGATCGTGGAGACGGGATGTTTCCCTTCTTACCGGGATTTCCAAGATGCACGTTACGGAAAGCTGGTGCAGAAGTACCTCAAGGCTGGCTCGTGCAGCCCGGAAGCCCGCGCCCGGGCTGCACGCCTGGCCGAATGGCTGACTCTCGGAGCCGGAGTCCCGGGGTGTATGCATGGAGGCGGCTCTCCCGACGGCGCCAGACTGGTGGTCCGCTCCCTGACCCCGATGGATAAATATGCTGAAATGGCCAGAAAATTGGCCGGCATTACCGAAGAAATTCCCGAACCAACAAAATAAATTTTTGGACACGGATGAACACAGATTTTCAGGATTAATTGAATTTTAGAAATTTCCTTTTTATCCTTCCCCCTCACCCCGCCCTCTCCCCCGTTTGCGGGGGAGAGGGGAAGGGTGAGGGGGTTAACTTGAACGAAACTCCTTTTCTGCGTTAATCCGCGTAAATCTGCGTCCCATTAGATTTTTACGGAAAGGGGGTGAATCGAATGCCCAATCAGGTAGGCCAGGTTTATGTTTGCGAGATCTGCGGAAACAAGGTAAGGATGATAGTGGCGGGGAAAGGTCAGCTGGTATGCTGCGGCCAGCCCATGAAACTCACTGATGAAAAGTAAAAAAGGCCTAAGGCGCTAGTGGTGTTGCCCATTAATAGAGCTATGTTTGCGTTCTTGTTTGTCAGCGCTGGGCCCATTAGAGAGCGGAACTGCGTCCACTTTCGCCTCAACTTTTTCCAATCTTGCATCTATTCGGTCAATGTTTATTGCGTTGGCCTGTCTATCTGGTCTGTTTTATCTGATAGGTCTGGTGTCTCTGGTCTATTTGGTTTGCTTGATTTCTTTTTGCAAATCTGCATCCACCATAATTTGGACGAGTTCTTTAAATTTTACTTTTGGCTCCCAGCCCAAATCTCTCTTAGCCTTGCTGGCATCTCCGATCAAAACTTCAACCTCTGTTGGGCGGAAGTACCTTGGGTCAATCTCAATTATTGCATCTCCGATGCGCAGGTTAGATCTGAAAGGTAAGGGGCGAGAGGATATAGAACTATCATTGCCTGAGGCGGAAGGCTCAAGATCAGAGGTGGGAGGTTTAAGGCTTGAGGCTAAGGAACGGACGACGCCTTTTTCCTCAAGGCCATTGCCTTTCCATTCGATTTCAATCCCGACATGGGCAAAGGCACAATTGACGAATTCGCGAACTGATTGGGATTCGCCAGTGGCAATCACATAGTCCTCTGGCTCAGCTTGCTGCAGCATCAGCCACATTGCTTCCACGAACTCCTTGGCAAACCCCCAATCCCTCTTGGCCTCCAGGTTTCCCAGGTAGAATTTCTTTTCCAATCCCAATTTGATCCGGGCTGCGGCCCGGGTGATCTTCCGGGTCACAAAGGTCTCTCCTCTCCGGGGAGACTCGTGATTAAAAAGGATACCGTTGCAGGCAAATAGGTTATACCCTTCTCGGTAGTTTCTTACCATCCAGTAAGAATAAACTTTGGCCGCGGCATAGGGGCTACGGGGTCTAAATGGGGATTCCTCATTTTGCGGGGGAGGAGAAGAACCAAACATCTCGCTGGAGGAAGCCTGGTAGAAGCGAGTTTTAATGCCGCTCCGGCGGATGGCTTCAAGGATTCTGGTCGTACCCAGACCGGTCACGTCTCCGGTGAACTCGGGCATATCAAAGCTCACCCGCACATGGCTCTGGGCCGCCAAATGATAGATTTCATCAGGTTGTACGTTGTAAATAAGATTCGTCAACTGACCGGAATCTGTAATATCGCCATAATGAAGGAAGAGTTTCGTACTTGGTTCATGCGGATCAGCGTAAAGGTGGTCGATTCGGTCGGTGTTGAAAGTACTTGACCTGCGGATGAGCCCGTGAACCTCGTACCCTTTGGAGAGCAAAAGCTCTGTTAGGTAGGAACCGTCCTGGCCAGTGATGCCGGTGATTAAAGCTCGTTTTACCATAGGTTTAGCATTATTTCTTTAATTGAGTTTGGAGGTACTAATCAATGGTTTTTTTTGCCTTCTTCAAATGGTCTATTTGGTCTATCCATCTATTCATTCTATAAGATCGATTTGGTGGAGACATACCATTCAATTGTCTTCTTCAGCCCCTCGTCAAAATCCGTCATAGACTTGAAACTAAATTCTCTCTCGGCTTTTGAGGTATCAAGCGACCTCCTTGGCTGGCCATCAGGCTTACTGTTATCCCAAACGATTCTACCTTTAAATCCAGTGAGCGTGGCTATCTTTTCAGTCAGATCCCTTATAGAAATCTCAAAACCGGCTCCAAGATTCACAGGGTCTGGCTTGTTGTATTTTTCTGCGGCAAGCAATATGCCCTCAGCGGCATCTTCAACATAAAGAAACTCCCGAGTTGGTAAGCCATCTCCCCAGACAATAATACTTTGC
>JASEHN010000184.1:2832-6275 GCA_030018715.1 Thermodesulfobacteriota bacterium
CTCCCGAGTTGCTTTTCCTGTGCCCCAAACAACAACGGGTTTATCGGGTTCATTAAGTTCGGTGGAGTTTTTAATTATTTGTAGGGCTGTTTCTTTTCCACCCATGGCGTCCACGATCTTTTTAATAAGGGCGGGGATTACGTGGGAGGATTCGGGATCGAAGTTATCTCTTGGGCCGTATAAATTAACCGGCAGCAGGAAGATCGAATTAAACCCATACTGCTGGCGATAAGCCTGGGCCTGAACCAATAGCATTTTTTTGGCGAGGCCATAGGGGGCATTGGTTTCTTCCGGGTATCCAATCCAAAGATATTCTTCCTTAAAAGGGACAGGGGTGAATTTGGGATATGCGCAGATAGTACCTACGGCCACAAATTTCTCTAAACCCACCTGCCTACCTACCTCCATCATCTGCACGCCCATCATGAGGTTGTCATAAAAAAATTTTCCTGGATTGGCACGGTTGGCTCCTATACCACCAACCACTGCAGCAAGATGGATTACAATATCCGGCTTGGCATCTTGGTATAGGCGCCGGACAGCTTCCATTTCAACCATATTGTAATCCTTGCTCCGGGGAACAAAAATATCTTTACAGCCTCGCTCCCGTAGTTTTTCCACTACAAAAGAACCGAGGAATCCCGCACCGCCGCTTACCAAACTTCGTTTATTATTCCAAAAATTCATTGTGTTCGTTGTGTTCATTGTGTTCATCGCGTTTAAAAATTTAGGCGGAATTCCATCCCGAAAAGATGACGGGTGCTATCACCACCAGCTATAGAATTCGGGTCTTTGAATTTTTCGAGGATATACCGCCCTTTCAGGTTCATCCGGTCATTGATCAAATAATCCACGTCGGCACCCCATTGATAGCTGTTGGTCTGAATGGCATCCCTTTTCCCATGGGTCTCGGCGTTAAAATCAATTCCCAGCAAAAGTTTCGGCGATAAATCAGCTGTAAAGCGGATAAAAATATCTTCTCCGTTACTTCCCACATGATGCCCAAAAATTCGTTCATGATAGATAGGGGGATATAATCCGTGGCTATACCATGCTCCGGGAACGTCACGGGGGGCAGTATGCGCATATTCCAGTTGGAGATTCAATCTTCCCAGGAGAAAAAGATCATTTAATACAAGACCGAGTAAAAAGGCGCGGCGGTCAGGGAGGAATCCTGTATCTTCTGCGCCATATTCGCCATAGAATTTTAGGGAACGGGCCATGGGCAAAATTTTGTCGAAGTTTGGCCAGCGCAAAACCAAATCAATCGCTACCTGCTGGTTACTTTCCAATTTTCCAGACAGGTTCCTGTTACTATACAAGATACTTACGTAGTCACTAAGGCTTAAATCCTTTCTGCCCTCCCCCTCGAAAATTGCTATATGAGAAATTCCAAACTCAAGAATCGGATGTGGTTTAATATTTAAACGCAAACCATAAAGCAGAGGTTTGGCAACGGCTGGCTCTCCATAATCAAGGCGAGAAAAAAAGAGGTTAAATTTGAAAGGGCCCAGAATGGGGACAAGAAAAGGTTGAGAGTTAGAAAGCTTAATCATGTCAAAGGGCCGGGCATTATTGGTCATCAATAAGGCGCCGTGATAACCTGGGCCCCACCAAAGGGAATCCCGCCCAACTTCCAGCTCAATCTTGGCTCCTCCAACTTTGAGGTAACCTTTTTCTAACTGAACCTCGCCCCCTTCGTTCTCGAAAACCTTCAGGATCGGTCGGTAAAAGAGGGAGAAATGATTCCAGAGCCTCCCTTCGCCTTGAAGCTCGACCGAAAAATTATGATGCTTCCGGTAGATGATTCCATCGTTGTTGTAAATGGGGTAGATGGTATGAGTCTGCGGGAAACCGTTTTGGGGACGGAGGACCGGATTATCTGTCTGGAATATGTATTTGAGGATTACCTCATCAACCGGCTTCAGATACGTGTGAGCGCGCGGCCCTTCCAGAATGCCCAACTCAACCAGCTCAACTTTAAACTCCTTCTTGAGTCGTTCAAGCAGGGAAGGAATCAACGTTTTATCGGCAAAGCCTGATGATTTTTTCTGGGATGGGAGTTCTTCCCATTTTTTAAATCCCTCGGCCGTTAGGCGGGCGGCTTCCAGCCGGGAATAGGGTTTTGTTCCGGAAAGGGCGCTTTCGATCAGCCCGTAAGCTTCCAGCCTATCCAGGGCATTATAAACCCAGCTATCCAACGGGACGTTAACCGAAGAAATAGCCCAAGAAGATGCGGGAAAGGCGAGACAAGATAGACAAACGAGAAATAATACCTTGTTTTTTGCGTTCATTGGGTTATTGGGTCATTGGGTTGGGAGTAGTATTTTTGGCGGGAGAGATATTCGAGGAAAAAAGCAAGGAAGACTCCCAGGAATAATGAAACTACCCCGGCCAGCAGGACATTCAACGTTCTTTTGGGTTTGATGCGTTTTTCCGGGGGGATAGCCTGGTCGATAACCTGGAAGGTGATATCGTCCTTGGCTTCCTCGATCTTGGCCAGCTCCAGTTGCTGGGTTAGCAACTCAAAGACTTTTTGCTGAACCATGGCGTCCCGCCTCAGGCGGCCATATTCCAGCCCGATAGTCGGGGCTTCGGATAAAGTTATAAAAGCCCCGATTGATTCTTTCTTTTCTGGATTTTTCGTTCCCTCTTCGAGGCGTTTCAATTGCTGGCGCAATTCCCGCAGTTCATCCGCGAGCCTCTTAACGTCGGGATGTTCCTCGGTGGCAAATTCGCGGAAGGCGTTTAAATGGACTTCTCGGGTTATAATCTGGGTTTTCAGCTCAGCCAGGGTCTTGATGGCCGCTTCGGCCTGGGCATCGAGATGGGCGATTTTCTTGCTGGTTTGAAAATTCTTTAAAGATTCTTCCGTTTCCTTCAGGTCATGCTTGGTAACCTCGATTTGCCTCTCCAGGAAAATGCGATTCCTTTTGGCCAGGGAAATGGCCGAGGAATGCAAAAAACGCTGCAAAGCAATTATGTATTCATTGGCGATATCGGCAGCCAGTTTCGGGTCTTTGTATTCCACGGAGATGGAAAGCAATCCTTTACGGTCGTCGGCAATTTTGACCATGCTTTTTTGCAGTAAGCGCACAGTATCCTGAAGAGTGGGAGGTTTATTGGTCTTCCAGCGGCTATTTTTTTCATCCCAGTACTCCAGGAAGAGAACCGGCATCAGCTTCAAAGATTTAATTACATCCTCGGCCACAGTGCGGCTGTTCAGGATGCTGGTCAGTTTATCCGTAGCTGTTTTCCCCCAGGCCCCTCCGACAGCTCCCCCGACAAAGGGAAGGTTCTGCAATGTCCCCAGGGCCGCCGAGAACCTCCCCTGGGAAGACTCCACGGGCATGAGGGTGGCCTTAGCCTGAAAGATAGGGGTCATGAGCAGGCTGATGACTGCGGCCGAGGCAACGGAAACTAAAAAGAGAAAACCGATGACC
>JASEHN010000185.1 GCA_030018715.1 Thermodesulfobacteriota bacterium
GGGGTTTCCCGCCAGGAAAACGGTTAACGTAAAGGTAGAAAGGATCTGAGGTATGAAAATGGAAAAAGAAAAGCTTTCTTTTGAAGAAAAAGAGAAACTGCAAAAAATTATTCCGCAGTACCAGGGTTTGAAGTGGGGGCTGATTCCCTTACTGCAGAGGGTGCAGGAGGATTTGGGATACATTCCCCGGGGAGCCATCCGGTCCATTGCCGATGCCCTGGACCTTTTCCCCAGTCAAGTCCAGGGGGTGATCACATTTTATGCCCAATTTTCCATGGACCCCCGGGGCCGAAACATCGTCCGCGTTTGCCGGGGAACCGCCTGTCACGTGCGGGGAGGGCGCACAATCCTCAAAGTGGTCAAGCAAAATCTACAGATCGAGGAGGGGAAGACCACGGAAGATTTTAAATTCACCTTAGAGACGGTGGCCTGCCTGGGGACCTGTTTCCTGGCGCCGGTCATGATGGTGAACCGCAGCTATTTTGGAAAGTTAGTTCCTCCGAAAGTACAATCCATCATCAGACAGTATGATTGAGGAAGAGGATGAGATTCGCCAGCATTGCGGAATTTCGGGAATACAGGAAATATTTAGACCAGGGTAAAAACCCTCGCCAGAAGTGTCTGCGCATCTGCATGACGGGGTGCCGCGCCTATGGGGCCATGGAAGTCCGGGATGCCCTGCAGGAGGAAATCCGGCGCCGGGGACTGAGCGACCGGGTGGAAATTCGCCAGACCGGCTGTCAGGGGTTTTGCGCCCGGGCCCCGGTCATGGTCCTGGACCCTGATGATATTTTCTATCAACAGGTCACGCCCGATGATGTTCCGGAGATAGTATCCCAAACTCTCCTGGGTGAAAAACTGGTCGAGCGTTTGCTCTACTTTGATTTGCCAAAGGGGCGGGTGATTCCCCGGGCGGGGGAGATTCCCTTCTACGCCGGCCAGGCCAGGAATGTCTTAGATAACTGCGGCCGGATTGATCCTCAGAATATCGATCATTACATCCTGCACCATGGTTATGCCGCCCTGGCCAAAGTCTTAAGCGAGATGACTCCAGAGCAGGTAATTGAATCCGTGGAAAGGTCGAAGTTGCGCGGCCGGGGGGGGGCGGGCTTCCCCACCGGGAGAAAATGGCGGTTGGCCCGGAATTCTCCGGGCTCCCTGAAGTATTTAATCTGTAACGCAGATGAAGGGGATCCCGGAGCCTTCATGGATCGGGCGCTTTTGGAAGGCGATCCGCACGGCGTTCTGGAGGGGATGGTCATTGGGGCTTATGCCATAGGGGCTGAGAAGGGTTATATCTACGTGCGCGCCGAGTACCCCATCGCCGTGGAACACATAAACATTGCCGTGGGCCAAGCGAGAGAAAAAGGATTCTTGGGGAAAAACATCATGGGAACCGGGCTGGCCTTTGAGGTGGAAGTCAAGGAAGGAGCCGGAGCTTTTGTCTGCGGAGAGGAGACAGCCCTCATGGCTTCCATTGAAGGGCGGCGGGGGATGCCCCGGGCCAGGCCTCCCTTTCCGGCCCAATCCGGATTGGATGGAAAGCCCACGAACATCAACAACGTGGAGACATTGGCGAACATTCGGCATATCCTTTGGAAAGGGGTGGACTGGTATACGAGCATCGGGAGCGAAGAGAGTAAGGGGACCAAAATATTTTCTTTGGCAGGCAAGGTCAATAACACCGGCCTGGTGGAGGTCCCTATCGGGATGAGCATGCGCCAAGTGATCTTTGACATCGGCGGGGGAATTCCCAAAGGACGGCGTTTCAAAGCCGTGCAAATGGGCGGGCCCTCGGGGGGATGCGTTCCGGAGCGCTATCTTGATCTCCCCATCGATTATGGATCTCTTCAATCCATCGGCGCGATCATGGGTTCGGGCGGAATGGTGGTCATGGACGAAAACAACTGCATGGTGGACATTGCCCGCTTTTTCCTCAGCTTCACCCAATCCGAATCCTGCGGTAAATGTGCCCCCTGTCGATTGGGGACGAAGGAAATGCTCGAGATTCTAACGCGTATCACCCAAGGGGAAGGCGGGGAGAACGACTTGCGCACCTTGAGGGAGGTAGGGAAGGTGGTGCGCGATGCTTCCCTCTGCGGGTTAGGGCAAACCTGCCCGAAACCGGTTCTTTCCACACTGCAATATTTTGCCGAGGAGTATGAGGCGCATATCCAGGAAAAGCGATGCCCGGCAGCGGTTTGTGAAGCTTTGGTCACCTCCCCTTGCCGGCACACCTGCCCGGTAGGGATCGATGTCCCTCATTATGTGGCCTTGATCGCCGAAGGAAAATACCGGGAGGCGGCCGAGCTGATCCGCGACCGCAACCCTTTTCCAGCCATCTGCGGGCGCATCTGCCATCACCCCTGCGAAATCAAATGCCGCCGGGGTGAGTTGGATGAGCCGGTGGCTATCAGATCCCTGAAACGCTTTGCTGCCGATTGGTTTTTCCAAAATAAAAAAGTGGCCCCGGACCCCTTTCCCAAGACCAAATCCTCAAAAGTAGCGGTGATCGGAGGGGGACCTACGGGTCTCACGTGTGCTTATTATCTATCTCGCCTCGGTTATCCGGTTACGGTATTCGAGGCTCTGGGGGTGGGAGGCGGCATGCTCTCCGTGGCCATCCCTGATTTCCGGCTGCCCAAAGAAATTATTCTTCAGGAGATCGAATACATCGTGAGCCGGGGAGTGGAGATTCGTTATAACCAACCGATTGGCACGCTATTTTCCATCAATGATATTTTAAAAGAAGGATATCAGGCGATCTTTATTGCGGCCGGTACGCAAAAAAGCCAGCGGGTGGGTATCCCGGGGGAGGAGGAGGGAATTGAGGGTTTGCTTTACGGCTTATCTTTCTTAAGGGACATCAAGTTGGGCAAGGAGGTCAGAGTAGGGAAAAAGGTGGCGGTAATTGGTGGCGGGAATACGGCGTTGGACGCCTCCCGGACAGCCCTGCGCCTGGGAGCGGAAGAAGTGGACGTCTACTACCGGCGTTCCCGGGAGGAGATGCAGGTCACCGAGGTGGAATACAACGAAGCCCTGGAGGAAGGGGTGAAGATTCATTTTTTAGTCAGTCCCACGCGGATCATTCGGGACAACGGGCGGATCAAGGGATTGGAATGCATTCGCATGGAATTGGGGGAGATGGATGATAGCGGCCGGAGAAGGCCCCTGCCTCTCCCGGGAACGGAGTTTTTTGTGGAAGCCGAGACCGTGATTCCCGCTGTGGGCCAAGCCCCTGATCTTTCTTTCTTGCCGGCCGACAGCAAGTTAGAGCGGACGAAATGGGAGACATTGGTGGTCAAACCCAACAACCTGGCCACCAACATTCCAGGAGTTTTTGCCGGTGGGGATTTTGTAACTGGACCCGGCTACGTCATTCAGGCCATCGCCTCCGGCCGGAGGGGAGCTATGGCCATTGATAAATACCTCCGCGGGGATAAGACGCCAGTGGAGATAATTGACGCCCGCGACGAGTTAATGCCCGAAGTCAAGCCGTTGGAATTGGAAGAGGCTTCCGAAGCGCGCCCCCGGGCTAAGATGCCCGTCCTGTCTGCGGAGGAACGGCGATTCACTTTTCGGGAGATCGAATGCGGCTTCAGCGAAGATCGGGCACAGGAAGAGGCCAGGCGCTGCCTGCGCTGCGACTTGAGCAGATGAGAAAATACCTGAAATTTTTGGGACGCAGATGAACGCAGATTATGGAGATATTAAATGCAAAAAGTACAGAAAATATATTGCCAGGCCAAGAAAAGTAGTGGTTGCGAGGAGTCCGCCTCAGGCGGACGACGCGGCCATCTCTTAAGATTCACTTCGTTCGCAATGACAATCCTTTGGATAACAACTTATCTGAGTCGTTCACTATAGTTATCAGGGTTTATCTGCGAAAATCTGTGTCCTGAAATAAAGGAGAAAATAGATGATCCGGTCAATCACCAAGCAGAAACCTTTGGCCGAAGTTCTGGAGTTATTGGGAGAGATGGAGCGGGTTTTTATCATTGGTTGTGGGACTTGCACTACCATGGCGCATACGGGAGGCCAGGCCGAAGTATTGGCGATGAAGCAGAAGTTGGTGGAAACTGGGAAGGTGGTCACGGGTTTCCTGGTCATCCCTGTGGCCTGCGACAACCTAACCGAGGAAGCGTTGCAGCAGAACCTGCCGGCCATGAAAGAGTCCCAGAGCCTCCTCATCCTGACCTGTGCCTTTGGCGTTCAAACCATTAATCGCTTTCTAGACTTCCCGGTAATCCCGGCGCTAGACACGCTCTTTATCGGCAAGGAAATCGGCCCCGGGCTTTTTGAGGAAGTTTGTATCCAGTGCGGAGGATGCATCCTGGGTGAGACGGGGGGAATTTGCCCCGTGACTTCCTGTCACAAAGGTTTACTTAACGGGCCTTGCGGGGGAACGAATAACGGAAAGTGCGAAATCGACCGCAACAAGGATTGCGCCTGGACGCTGATTTATGAGCGCCTGCAAAAGCAAGGGAGACTATCAGCCATGCGCAAGTTCCAGTCAGCCAAAAACTACCAGGTGGAACCGAAGCCGGGAAAAACTTTGTTTGAGCTGGAAAGGAGCGGGAGCTGATGGCACGAGTTTTAAGAGAGGTGCTTCGATCCGGGGAGTTTGTGGTCACGAGTGAAATTGGACCGCCCAAAGGAAGCGACGTAAGCAAGATGAGCCACCATATTGAAATGCTCAAGGACAAAGTTCACGCCTTGAACGTGACCGACAATCAAAGCTCAGTCATGCGCTATCCCTCTTTGGGCGGGGCAATCCTTATCAAGGAACGAGGCGGCGAGCCCATCTTGCAGATGACCTGCCGGGACCGGAATCGGTTGGCCCTGCAGGGAGATCTCCTCTTCGCTTACAGCCGGGGGATCCGCAACGTGCTCTGCCTGACCGGGGATGCCGTACCTGTGGGAGATCACAAGACCGCCAAATCCGTCTTTGACCTGGATTCCACCCAACTCCTGCGGGCGATCCGGACGCTGGAATCGGGGAAGGATATGGGCGGCAACACCATCGAGGGGAAGGTGGAATTTTGCGCCGGAGCGATCGTGACGCCGGAGGCCCGCCCCCTGGAGCCCCAGTTGATGAAATTTGAGAAAAAGGTGGATTGCGGCGCGGAGTTTTTCCAGACCCAGGCCATTTACGATATGGATAACTTTCGCAGATTCATGGAGTATGCCGGAAGGTTCCCGGTAAAGATTTTAGCCGGAATCGTTCTGCTTACCTCTGCCAAAATGGCCAAGTATATGACGGAAAATGTGCCCGGGATTTTTGTGCCGCAAACGTTGATCGATGAGCTGGCCCAGGCTCCCAAAGGGCAGGCCCTGAAGAAAGGGATTGAGATCGCCGCCCGGATGGTCCGGGCCATAAAAGAGGAAGGATTGTGCGCCGGAGTGCACATCATGGCCATCGGCAGGGAGGAAGTGGTGCCGGAGATTTTACAGGCAGCCGGCATTGGGTTCAACGGCCACAAGGCAAGCGATGCCGGGACTTAATACCCCGGAGGAAAAAAGGAGGAACTGACATGGGTGCGCCGGGAAAAATACTTTTAGTTGACGATGATCCTGATTTTGTGGAAGCCACCAAAGCCATCCTGGAGGCGAGACCCTTCGAAGTAATCGTGGCTTATGACGGGAAAGAGGGGCTGGAGAAGGCGCGGAGCGAAAAACCCGATGCGATCATCCTGGATGTGATGATGCCCCCGCCCGATGGATATGCGGTGTGCTCGGAGTTGAAAAAGGATCCAAAGTGCAAGAAAATTCCCGTTCTTCTTCTGACGGCGGTAATGCAGGCCCTGCCGCATACGCTTTATACCATTGACATGGGACTGCGCACGGAAGCCGACGATTACATCGATAAACCGGTTGATCCCGCCGAGCTCGTGCGCCGGGTGGAGAGCCTGATTGCCGGCTGAAAGATTAAAATTTGTTTCACCGCAGAGAACAAGGGAAACGCTAAGCGCTTAGCGCTATGCGCATAGCGTTTTAAATTTATTGTATAGGAATTTCCTTTGGGGATATGGATTCACCTGTGAGATGTTTACAATCTAACAGGGCTTATCAGAATAAACAAAAAAGGGAATAATGATCCGTTGTTATCTGCGCCAATCTGCGTCCTATTAAATTTATATGACCAGCATCTTAGTAGTGGATGACGAAAAAATAATGCGGGATGGGTGCGTCAGAATCCTCGGCAAAGAAGGATGGGCCGTGCAGACTGCCGCCAGCGGAGAAGAGGGATTGCGCCT
>JASEHN010000186.1 GCA_030018715.1 Thermodesulfobacteriota bacterium
TGCTTCCGGCGCGTTCCGCTCTAACCCCCGGCCCTCAACAAAGGCTTTAATACCCTTTTTTAAAATCGCTAAACTGATACAGTTTTTGTTTTTTAGTTCCGGCGATGCCGAATTGCTTTTTCCGCGCGCTCAGTGATGAAAAGGAATCTGTGGAATCCTGGAAAAGAAACCTTTACTGCCTCTGGGCTACCGAATTTTTAGCCGCTCTGGGAATGTCTTTGGTCCTTCCATTTCTGCCTTTTTTTATTCGCGAGCTCGGCGTCAGCGACCCGGGGGAAGTGAAGCGCTGGAGCGGCTTTGTTTTTGCCGCCCCTTTTCTGGTGGCTACCTTTACCGGCCCTCTTTGGGGCTGGCTGGGTGACCGATACGGCCGGCGGGCCATGTTAATTCGGGCGCTGGTCGGTTATGGCGGAACGTCTTTCCTAATGGCCTTTGCCAATACTGTTGAGCAGCTCCTTATTCTCCGCCTTATCCAGGGGGGAGTTTCCGGTTTTATTGCCGCTACGCTGGCGATCGCAGCTACCACCACTCCCCGGGAAAAGATGGGTTATGCTATGGGGGTATTGCAAACTTCCCTGACTACAGGGGCTGTTATCGGGCCATTCGTTGGGGGTCTTTTGGCTGACCAGATTGGATATCGCCATATCTTCTTCATTACCGCAGGCTTCGGATTCGCGGCAACTATTTTAGTCATCCTTTTAGTTCAGGAAAACGAGCGGCCTCCCCAGGAAATGAAACCCTCAAGTTTTTTTTCCAATTTTAGTCTCGTTTTCACCTCTCCCGTCCTGATCATTATTTTTGCCGTCGGCTTCATTGTCCAGACGTCGGTTATGTCGATTCAGCCCGTTCTTTCCCTGTTCGTAGAAATGCTTTGGCCGGAAGCGGATCATCTGGCCACAGTGGCGGGTGGAATTTTTGCGATCACCGGATTCGCTAGCCTCATCTCGGCGCCTTACTGGGGAAAAAGGGGAGATCGAATGGGTTATAAAAAAATTCTGGCGATTACTCTGGTGGGCACCGGAATCACCTTCGTGCCCCAAGCTTTCGTCAGTCATGCCTACCAGTTATTACTTCTTCGCTTTGCCTACGGCCTCTTTGTGGGGGGGATTCTCCCGGCGCTCTACACTTTAACCTCGTTGAATGTTTCCGCAGAGCGGCGGGGAGGAATCCTCGGGATTACGCGCAGCGGTTTGCTCCTCGGCAATGTTGTCGGCCCGGTCTCTGGAGGGTTTTTGGCCGCCTCGATCGGCATCCGCCCTCTTTTTATTTTCATGTCCGCTTTGCTGTTCATCGTGTATTTTTGGGTTAGGCGGATCATCCAAGAACCACGGCATTAATGAAGCGTAAGGACTATTTTTTCTTCTGCAAACCCTCTTCAAAAAGTTTGAGGTATTTTGACCGAAGGGCGGAATCATCGAGATTCAATGCCCCCAGATGTATTTTCCCTTCCAGAAAAAATCCATTTCTCCATGATAAGGGTCTTTCAAGGTGAAACGGCCTTCGTCGAGCTTAATCTGGGAATTGCCGGTGCGTTGTAAATAGGCTTGAAGCATATTCCGGCAGTGTGCTAAGTGAACTGCTTGTCAATATAATAATTTTCACATGCTGACTGCCTCGTCTTGGCCTTTTTAACCCACTCTTTAAAATTCAACAAGAATCCCTTTAAATCTGTTTTGTCTCTTTTATTAAAAAGGGAAAGACCGAAGACAAAAGAGGAAAACAAGAGAAGCCCTTCGGGGCGATCAGGCAGTGGAGCTCTGCAAAGGATATTTCATTCTGGAGGATTCAACTTCCCAAAACCTCTGTGTGTGTTCCGACGGCTGTAATGATGATACTTGATTCACCGCGAATATAGGTTGCTCTATAATTCATGGTGATGCTGAAGGCCCACTGGTTTGTACCCGCCAGTTTTT
The DNA here is from genome assembly GCA_030018715.1 of Thermodesulfobacteriota bacterium. Lineage (GTDB taxonomy): Bacteria > Desulfobacterota > SM23-61 > SM23-61 > SM23-61 > JAHJQK01. The sequence continues at coordinate 1,914 of JASEHN010000186.1, forward strand.
CATTTCTCAAACCGGGATAGGAAGGATTCTTAATGAGTTTTTCAATTTGCTCCCAGAATTTAATCCTGATCTCCTTCGGAAGACCGTTCAGTTTCTTGACCACTGTGTCTGGGAGCACAATCTTAGTCGCCAAACTGTTTTTTCGCCTCTTTCGTCGATTTGAAAACCCTGACTTTTCCTTTCTCGATGTCCTTCACGGATTGAGCGATCTGCTCCTGCCATTCTTTGCTCCAGAACCATGCCTGACCTCTCGGAACTTCCAATACAGGTCGGATCACAATCTCTCCCTCCTGGACATCCACCTCCACCCGCTCCCCTACCTTTAATGGAATCTTATCCCTGACATCCTCCGGAATGGTGACCTGGTACTTTTCCCTCACTTTTACGGTCGTTGGCATAATTTATCACTCCTCTTGTATTACTGTATTACTTTCATTACTATCTTACAAAATCGGCTCTTCCTTGTCAAGAATTATATTATTTCCTCTATCGTAGTGCTCTAATATCTATCGCCTAAATTGAGCGATTCTTTTGAAAGGAACCTGTAGCGGTCCCGTTTTTCCGGGACGTGACGAAGTCCCACGTCGGGTGAGAGCCCCAATCCCAGAAATCTCGCAACCTAAAGGTTGCGACTACATCTAAAGGTAAAAATCGCTCAATTTAGGTCTTAATTAGGCAATAAACTCCGTTGGCACATCGCGCAGACGTGCTACATCCCGGATCTTGCGCGGCACATCAAACCCAATAGAACATTTCACCGGACATGAATCGCAATCCTCGCAGATACGACGAGGGAGACCCAGCGAGACAACAAGCTCTTGGGCGAATGCGGGTTTTCGATAGCCATATGTGTACATGTAGGCTCGCATCAAATCAGGAATCGGAAGCTTCGTGATACATTGCTTCATACACTGACCACAACCTTGGCAATATAAACCGGGAAGGGAGGCTTGTTTTTGTAAGTACTCCTTTTCTGAATCGGTTAGCGCAAGGTCTTCCATGACCGCCAGGTCAATCTTCATCTCTTCAAAGGTGTTAAACCCGGGAACAGTCGTAGTAACATTGGGGTCCTTAAGGACCCATTTCAGGGCAGCACTGGGATTTATGGGCTTTAATGGATCTTGAAAAGTAACTCCTGCCATAACTTTCATGGCGATAACCCCCAGACCAGCTTGGGCTGCTTTGGCAATGGCTTCCCTTACCTCGAGATAATGTCTCTGTTTGAAATTGTAGGATGTCAGAACAACCTCGTAAAATTTAGAATCGACCGCGGCCCGAATTACCTCTGGTTCATTTCGGTGGGTGGAAATACCTACAAATCGAGTCTTCCCGTCTTTTTTTGCCTTTTCCATAGCCTTTAATATTGGTTCAAAGAGCGCTGATTCTCTTCGCGCTACCTGATGATGATAGAGAATGTCCAGATAATCCAGCCCCAAATGTTTGAGGCTTGCGTCCAGCCTTTTTAAAAAGGCTTCTTCCGTTGCCTCTTCTGTATAAAGAAATGTCATCCTATTATAGGGGGACCAGACTTTGGTGCCAATGATATACGAATCCCGTGGGCGACCCTTGATCACTTCTCCGATCAACTCCTCATTTTGGCCTCTTTGATAGCCATGGGCAGTGTCTAAATGAATAATACCGGCATCCAGCGCTGCCCTAACAAGATTTGGATTTCCAGCACTAACCATTCCCATGCTGACAACTGGAACTTTTATCCCTGTCTTTCCCAGGGTACGATAGATCCACTTTTTGCTACCCTGAGCCCTTACTTCTTGCTTATTTTCAACAGCAGCAAGAAAAAAGAATCCGCCCATTCCAGCCATCGTTGCCTTCATGAAATTTCTTCTATCAATCAAATTATCAGACATAGCTCCCTCCTTTCCCATAGAACGCAAAGCGCAGAGAGCATAGCGCAAAGCGAATCAATTACTCACTATTCCAGTATTCCCATATTCCATGTAGGGCTTATTTCAGTTTAACTTCGGCGTCCACTTGTTGAAGTTTCATGTAGGGAACATAAATCTTCATGAACTCTTTTTGCGATTTCCACACCTTCTGAAACATCGGGTCCTTCACGGCATCATATTGGGCGACAAACTTATCCAGGATTTCCTGTTGCATCTCCTTTGGATACTTCACCACCGTAACTTTGCCCTGATCCTTCAGAAGATTAATGGCCTTGACATCATCTAAGAGCCAGTTGGTTAGGGATCTTGTCATGGCCGTATCACAAGCTCCCTTGACAATCTCTTTGAGGTCAGAGGGCAGAACGTCCCATTTTCCATTGTTTATAAGAAGCTCAAAGAACCCAGCAATTTGCTGAAGCCCTGGAAAGTAACAGTATTGGCGGAATTTGTGGAAACCAATTAACATGTCTGTCCAAGGAGTCAAACTCTCTGCTGAATCAAGCGTTCCCCTCTCGAAGAAGAAAATGACATCAGTCCCTAATGGGAGCATTACCATAGACGCACCTGCCTCGGATAGGATTTTTCCCCAGGTCGGAACAGTAGGTCTGTACCTTTGCCCTTTGAAGTCGCTTAGGTTTTCGATTTTCTTATTGCCCCAACCGCCAACCTTTGCCCAGAATAAACCCGCAGGAAATACTTTGAGGGCGTTCCCATAGGTCTCCTGCAAAAGTTCTCTGCCTCCATACGCATGCATCCACGTGAAATAACCCATTAAGTCAAAAAAGGCGGGGGATCCGGCAAAAAGCATGGCCGCCGGATATTTTGGAATCATAAAACCTGGTGATGTATAGCCAGCGTCCCCAATGGCCTTTTGAACGGTACTAAAGATATCAACAGGGGGTTCAGCTCCAATGGGACCGATGAGCTCGATCTTCATCCGGCCGCCGCTCATCTTAAAGACATCATCTGCCCAGATTTGCGCAGTTTTATGATGCCACAATCCTTCAAGGAAGGGTGTGTACACCTTCCATGTTACGACCGGTTCGGCTGCAAAGGTTGATGTGGCAGGCATTGCGCATGCGATAAAAGCCAGAACCATGAATCCAATGAATAAAGTTCTTTTCATCTTTCCCTCCTTTCTAAATAATGTTTCGTGGCCGCTTGGGCCATCCACAAATTAATAAAATCCCCCCTTGCCCCCCTTTGATAAAGGGGGGTTGGGGGGATTTAAAAGCTATTTTCTAACTATTTCAGCCCATGTCTTTTAACCAGAAAATAAGGGAGTCGCCCAGGGTTTATAAAAAACAGCTTCTCACGCCAAGCCGGCAATGATCTTGCGAAATTCATCTTCGGTGAAGGCCCGCATAGTCTCGGTCCGGATGTTGCCCAACGAACCAATGGCCAAAGCGAGCTTGGCTGCCGTTTCATCGTCCGGGCCTTCAGAGATGACAATCGCGTCGTATTGCCCCATGACTAAGTAAAACTGCTTCAGTTCCCCGCCAAAAGCTTTAAAGGCCTTTTTAGCCGCCTCAACTCGATTTGGCCCCTCCTTGACGGTTTCCATCCCTTTTTGCGTATAGCGCAATAATGAAATATAAGTGGGCATATCTTTACCTCCTCTCTATTCTTTTGGGCGCTCCCTAAAAATGGTCTTTATAAATTGGGTAGACTAAAAAAATACCCCGTAGGGCAACCCTTCATGGGTTGCCGCACTTTCGGCAAGGGATAAACCTTTGCCCTGCATGGAAATCGCCCTGGAGGGAATCTCTTTCTGGATTCCCTAAACGGGCAGCCACCACGCGAAACGCGTGGCTGCCCCTACGGAATATGGTGATTGGTTAATTCTGTCTTTTCCCCCGGCCTTGGCGGGGGGTGATTTGGGGAATACTTAGTTGAAATGTAAAAGCCTCCAAAAAGGTATCATCACCTTCCTGGAGGCTTCACATTGGGATCTTCCGAAAACCCTTTTTCACAGGGTTCTCCTCTAAGGTTGGGTGTTGTTTGGCTGGATTGATTAATTCTCATCCGGAAACAGCATTTTTCTCCTCCCCCTCGTTGGGGGAGGATGAAGGTGGGGGTGATTATGACTCGGAATTTCAAGACCTTCTATCTTTACCCCCCTCACCCCAACCCTCTCCCGCCAAGGGAGAGGGGGTTTCCGGACGGATACTAATTTAAAATGTGTCGGAATGTCGGAAGAACAATGATGTTACCGTAATGAATATCCCATATCTTGTCAAGAGTATTTTTTAGAGATATCTGAAAAATTACGGATTAAGTCATGCGAGGGAGTGAAAATACCGAAGCAATCTCATAACCCAGTGAAAATGATAAGATTGCCACGCTCCCTTCGGTCGTTCGCAATGACAAACAAAGATTACGACACACTCTCTTGCGGGAGAGGGGCGGGGGGAG
>JASEHN010000187.1 GCA_030018715.1 Thermodesulfobacteriota bacterium
CACAGAGATCACAGAGATCACAGAGTTCTTAAAACCGAAAAAATAAAGGATAAGCGTCAAGTGTCTAAAACGATCCGCCTGAGGCGGACTAAAGTTGAAAAAAGGAAATTCCTATACAAACGAGTTTCGAATTTCGATATTTTTCCCGCTTCCCGCAGTTAGGAGCGTCCCAATCCATATTTCCGCCCAAAAGCGGTCAGGGCCTTTTTAAAGCACTCCATGGGGGCGCGGACGAGTCCGGCTCCGATAATAGAGTAGCCAGGATTCCGGTGGGCGATGGCCGTATCGATGATGGGAGCGATGCCTGTCTGGACCACTTTGCGGATGTCGATACCTACCGGAGCGCCCTGAAACCCCATTATAGGCATGCGGTAATTCGGACTGGCGGTCACCGTGATCTGCCGCATATCCTTACTGAAGGCCATGGCTTCCTCCGGCGTTCCCCCTACCAGGGCGAGGATTCCGGTTGCCCCAGCCAGAACGAACCCGCCCCAGCCGACGGTCTCAGTGATGGCCGAATCTCCTATATCCGCACCTGCGTCCTGTTCGCCATAACCGGGGAAATAAAGCCCATTAACTTTGGGCGAAGGAGCAGTGAACCATTCCTCCCCCAAGCTGCTGACCCTGATGCCAAACTCGGTGCCGTTGCGGGCCATGGCCACGACAACCGTGCTGTACTCGATGCCGGCCGCTGGGTCAGCCGAAGCCTTGCCGGCCGCCATGGCCAGGGCCAGAAAAATCAGTTCATGGTTGGTGATGTATTTGAGCGTGCCTATAAGGTTATCTTTGGCGACGCCGGCCTCAATCATGGGGCAGGCCATGGCATTGGCGAAAAGGCTGGAGGCGGCGACCGGGCGGTTATGCAATTCATCGCCCATCTGCAGAGCTTTAGCGATGATGGGCTTCAAGCTGAGGCCTCCCATCTGAAGGAGGCCTTTCCTGAGCGCTGGCGCCCAAACATCCCGCCATTGGCGCAGGCCTTGCAAAGCTCCATCACTATAGTCGCCAAACTGCTGGCGCCCTTCCACCTGGCGGCAAAAGGCGCGATTGCCAAAGGTTTTGTTTTCGACGACCCAAACTGGCATGGAAGCGGAGATGGTCCCAGCCATAGGACCGACAGCCTGGTGAGGATGATTGGGTTCAAACCGGATCGCTCCGCTCTCTAAAAGTTTTCCGGCCTCATCGGCATCCCTGGCCCAGCCTTCAAAAATGGCCGCACCCATCATGGCCCCCCGCTGCGCCCCGCACATACGATGCCAATCAACTGGCGGGCCGGAATGTAAAATCATTCGGTCCGTAAGGCCCGGGATGACTTCTCCCGCAGGGGCGATGTCAATCAACACGGGATCTGCGGCATTTATGCGCTTTACCGCTTCCGCATTGGCCGCTTCAATCTTCTGTTTGATATCATCCATGGACTATTTTCTCCTCTCTAACCCGGCGTAGCCGGAACCAAAAAGGCATATTTGAAAAATCCGAAATCCGAATATCGATCCGCCAAGGCGGACTAAACAAACCCCAAATCCAAACTTTAGCTAATTTAATTTCCCATCAACTGAGAGCATCCCGGTTAGCACGCCGGCCAGCATATACCAGCCAGTCGTATGACCAACCCTTAACAAACGATTGATGCCGGCCATTACCTGGCCAGGATCTTCGCCTTTCAATAGCATCAACACCAGGTCATGCAGCGGCTCAGGACCTTGACCTTTGGCCAGATCGCCGAGGATGGCATGGCTTATAGGATGGGTGCGTGTCCGCGCCCAGTCGATCAGGTCGAAAATGGGCTGCGGTTCCCAACGGAAGTATCCGGGGTAAGCTTTGTTAAGCCAGTAAGCAGTAAAGAGCAAACCTCCCAGAAAATCTTCCCCGCAGGGGGTCAAGCCTTGACCCAGACCAACCAGTTCCCTGCCCCTCGTCCCGACCTGGGCCAGACCCTCACTTAGCCAAAGTCTCACCAGATCAAGAATCGGAGAAACCACCTGGTTCGACCATGACCCTGGTGGGAAAGACGCTAAATTCCGGCCGTTTACTATCGAGGAAATCATCGGGATCACCCGACCAGGCCCATCGTCGCCGATAGCTACGGAGATGGCCTCCAGCAACTGCCGGACGCAATCATTTACCTTGGCCAGCGGCCCTGTCTCCGCCGGTCTGGGTGTATCTGGCTTCCATTCCGCTGCCTGGCTCAGATCAACGGCAGTGTCTCTCCCAATTCGTAGGGAGTGGCCTTCCACGAAAAAGTTTTGGCCAAGACAAAGGGAGCGCGGCATGAAGGAGACCAGGATGCCGCGCCTATGCAACGGCACCCCTTCTCGAACTAACCACAGGATATCTCCATCTTTTCCGGATAAGTAAGCAACATCGGAGAGAGCTGCCAGGATTTGGCCGGAGAACCCTGGCGTAGCCAGCAGGCTTTTGGCTTTTGCGCCGATACTTCTTGCCCGCCAGGTAAAAAGCTCAGACTTACCCCGCCGGTTGAAGATTTCCTCAGGGCAATTCGTCTTACTTGGGCTGGCCAATCACGCCCTCAACCAGCCAATCCATCTTCCCTATTGCCGTAAGAGGCCAAAACTCACCGGCTTTCACCCGCTCAGCGCCCTTATTATCTTTGATCGGGCCCTGGAAGGTGTTTTTCTTGCCGGCAATAAATTCCTGCTTGGAGTCATTTACCAGTTTGATGGCATCCGCCGGGACAGCCGGGCCAAATGGGGCAATCGTCAGATAGTCGCTGGCCAGGTTCCCTAACAGGGCCTCGCTCTTCCAGGTGCCGTCCATTACCTGCTTGGCAAAACGGGTGTAGAGTTCACCCCAGGTAAAGGCGATGCCGCTGACCCAGCCTTTGGGGGCAAATTTCTGCACGCCTATGTAATGGTAGCCGACGGAGTAAGCGCCGCGCTTTTCCGCAGCCTGCACCACTGTAATGGGGGAGTCCACGATTACCCCCATGGCGTCCACGCCCATATCCAGAAGGGCATTTGCCGCGGTGGCTTCTTTGGGGGCGTCAAGGAAGGTTCCCATGAAAACCACTCGGGTTTCCATTTTGGGGTTTACAGAACGAGCGCCGAGATGAAAGGCATTGATGTTGGCTAAGAAAAAGCTAATGGGCAGGGCGACTACATAGCCGGCCTTGTTCGTTTTTGTCGTTTTACCTGCGGCAATTCCCATCAGATAGAAGGCATCCGGGGTGCTGGCCCAGTAGGTGCCCAGGTTTGGCGCAAGTTTGTATCCACCGGGATGGACAAATTTGACATCCGGGTATTTTTTGGCCACTCTTAAGGCCGGGTCAAGGTAGCCGAAACTCGCGGGAATGATAAGTTGGGCTCCCTGCTTGATCATGTTCTCCATGACCCGTTCCGCATCAGCCCCCTCCGGGACATTCTCGACCTGGATTACCTCGACGTTCGGCAGGTTCTTCTTCATGAGGTGCATGCCTTCAGAATGGGCCTGATTATAACCGGCATCGGTAATGGACCCAATATGAATGATGCCCACCTTCAGTTTGGCCTGGGCAGCAGCTTCAGGTAATCCAACGGCCAAGACCAGGGCCAGACTAACCAATACAGAAAGGGTCTTCAACATCGCTTTCGAATTTTGCTTACTCATCTGATCTCCTCCTTTGTCTTTGATAAACTCCAAAATCCGCATATCGAATGTCGAAATCCGAAACAATATCAAAATCCAAATACCAAATGTGCAAAACAATGCCTTTCCAGTTTAAAACTTTGGTCATTGGGCATTTGAATTTTTTTCGAATTTCGTTTTTATCTATTCCGTTCCTTGAAAGACCCGTCCTAAACTGCCCGGCGCAGCCTGCCGGCGAGCGCCGCCCCAGATGGCCAGGACTGCCAGGCTCAAAACGTAAGGAAGCATGTCGAGCAAAAAGGACGAGATCGGCACTCCCGGGCTTGCATCTGTAGCTGCAGGGAAATCGCTCCGCCAAAGAGCAGGGCTCCGGCAATTGCCCGCAGAGGGTGCCACTTGGAAAAGATAACCAGGGCAACCGCTATGAAGCCTCGTCCGGCCGTCATCCATTCCGCCCAGGTCTTGGCTATGGCCAGCGAAAGATGAGCGCCGGCGATACCGCCAAGGATGCCGGCGATGAATAGGGCCTGATATTGCAGCCTGTGGGGATTTTTACCCGCGGCAAAGGCCGCTGTAGGGTTTTCCCCTACGGCCCTCAGGCTTAACCCCCAGCGGGTTCTGAAGAGAACCCACCATACCAGAACGGCGGTCGGGACCACCAGGTACACGAGTATATCGTAATTGAAAAAGGCCCGCCCAATGAAGGGAATGGTGGAAAGAAAAGGAATCTGGATCTCGTTGAGTCCCTGAATCCGGCTGCCGATGAAGGAGGCGCCCACCAGAGCGCTGAGGCCCACGCCGCAGAACATTAGGGCCAGGCCGCTGGCCAATTGATTGGCCCGGCGGGTGATCACCAGGAACCCAAATACCATATTGAAGAGACCCCCGGCCAGCGCTCCAGCCAAAACACCCAGGGCAGGATTTCCCGTCTGGACGGTCGTCGTAAAGCCCACCACCGCCCCCATGAGCATAACACCTTCCAAACCAAGGTTGACGATGCCGGCCCGTTCCCCTACGGCCTCAGCAAGGGTAGCATAGAGCAAAGGCGTGCCGGAATGAATCGCTCCCGATACGATGCTTATTAAAAATGATCCGATCATTTTCCCCTCACTTTACCGACGCGCCGGGCAAGTACGACAAACAAGACCAGAGCCATCAGGATGTGCACCGCCGCGCCCGGAATCCTGTGGGTCATCTGGAGAATATCCCCGCCGGCCGTAATTACGGAAATCAGGAAGGCCGCAGCCACGATACCCAGCGGGTTGCCCATGGCCATCCAGCTAATCAAGAACCCGGTGTATCCCAGGCCCGGAGAGAGGCTCGGGCGGAGCTGCCCATGAATCGCCGAGACTTCGCCCATACCGGCCAGCCCGGCCATTCCGCCGCCGATAAACATAAGGATGATGATATAGCGGTAGGTGGATATCCCATTGCGGCGCGCCGCTTCCTGATTGATGCCGATAGCGCGCATTTCCAAACCCCAGCGTGTCCGGGACAGAACAAAATGGAACAGGATGAGGCCGACAATTGCCAGGACGGCCCCCAGGTGGACCCGCGACCCGAAAAAAGAAGGCAGGATGGCTGCATCCGGAAACGGAATGCTTTGCGGATAATTGGCGCTTTCCGGGTCTTTCCAGGGGCCGAAGACGAAGAAGTTTACCAGCAGGATGGCCACATAGTTCATAAGCAGGGTGGAAATTGTTTCACTGGCCCAGCCTTTGGCCCGCAGGAACCCGGAGATTGAGGCCCATAGCCCGCCGCCGAGAAACCCCAGGATGGAAATCCAGGGCAAAAATAGCCATGCGGGCAGGTTGGTGAAATTGATGGCTCCCCAGGTGGCGAATAATGCTCCGATGAAGAGCTGACCTTCCCCGCCCACGTTGATCAGCCAGATTCTGGATGGTATAGCCACGGCCAGAGCGGTTAGGGCGAGCGGAATCATTTTTACCAGCACTTCCGAGAACCCGTAGGAGCTGCCGAGCGTGGCCGAGAAAATATCCACATAAGCCCGGATGGGGTTTTTCCCGAACACCAGCAAAACCACAGCAAAAACCGAAAGGGCTAACCCGAAGAGTCCGCTGAAGCGAATAAGGCTGGCCACCCTTTTATTCCGAAAAAGGTCAATTCCGGCAGTGGCTTTATCCACTCTGCCCATATTCTCCTTTCGACCCGGTCATCAGGTAGCCTACATCTTTCATGCTGATGTCCTGTGGGGTGCTCGTAGCCACAATCCTTCCGCGGAACATGACCACCAGGCGATCACTTAAAGCAAACAGTTCACCCAGGTCTTCCGAAATCAGGAGGATGCCTGCTCCTGAGTCCCGGGAGGCCACGAGCACCTTCCGTGCGGCAACTGCGCTTTGCACATCGAGGCCTCGGGTAGGGTAAAAAGCAATGATCAATTTAGGGTTGTGAGCCATCTCCCGGGCCAGGACCATCCGCTGGATATTCCCGCCAGAGAGGATTCCCAGAGGAACATAAAATGGTGGAATATTGAACCCCAAACGTTTAAGGGAAGCCTGCAGGTTGGAACGAACGGCTTCCCAGTCCATGGACAAGCCCCTTTGCCGGGAGTACATGTGCGTATTGGCCATGGCCATATTTTCCTGCACGCTCA
>JASEHN010000188.1:0-2414 GCA_030018715.1 Thermodesulfobacteriota bacterium
CTTACACTATTAAGGGGGCGTAAAGCAGATAGCCCAATATTTTAGTATGAATAAATGTCAATCGGATTTTCTTGCTTGCCCTCCTTCACTTTTGCTAAGAGTATGCGCAGACTTCTGACGGGGTATGTGGTCACGTTTAATCGGAGGCATAGAAGATATAGGCATCTGTTCCAGAACCGGAATAAGTCGATTATTTGCTAAGAAGATCCCGATCTTTTTGAATTGACCAGATATATTCATCGGAATCCCCTTCGGGCGGGAGTCGTTAAGAGATTGGAAGAGCTAAAGCGAAATCCCTGGAAAGGCAATTCGGCTATCGTGGGGCTGGTGAAGCGGGATTGGCAGGAAGAAGGAGACATCGAGGGTGAGGAGGTTGTTTTGTCAGTTGGCGGTAAAGAAGATGGGGTAACCTGGAGCGGAGGTTGTGCGTTTTTTGGGGGTGTCGACTTCGGCGGTGAATCGAGCAACGGATTTTGGAGATGCCATCGTTGCTTCTCTGGGAAGCGTGTATAAGGGATCCGTCATCCTGACTTTTGATCTTAAATTCATTCATACCCTTAAAAAGCTCGGCTTGCCGGTCGAAAAACAATGAAAAGTATCGGCTTAAAAAACGCCTGGCAATAATTTCGTTGTTCCCTTCGCTCTCCTGAATAATCCTTTTCGTCATCAGGTATTATTGGGGACGTTTTCCTCGCTATGTTATCCACGTTCTGCGCGAATGGACCGATTTCATTATAGATAAAGCGTTTTAGAACCTACGTCCCGGTTTCCACAGCCGTTCCTCCGGCTTGTTGCAGAGGGGTCATTATGAAAGAGGAAGGCCGAGGTTGATCCTCGGCCTTCCATCTCTCTACCACGCTTTTCCCAGGTAAGGGTTGTGTCGCTTTTTTTAAGAGCCTAACAGGGCCCCCCAATACTTCGCCGGATCTTTTTCAAATCGTTTGGTCATCATCGTTTCAAGCATGGCATGGTGGATTTTCTCGTCATTCCAGATCTGTTCGAAAATGTATTGCAGGGCGGGGGTTTGGGTAAGACTCTTCATCTCGGAAAGAAAATCCTTGTGTTTTCTTTCCATTTCTTCATGCTTCTTCAACAGCTCCCAGACTTCTTTTCTTTCTTCTGCTCCCGCGATTTGTTTGTACTCGAGGATTTACAAGGCGGCCCGGCCCAAATCGGCATGTTTTCGGGAATCGTGCTGGATGGCTCGAAGCAAATACTTTACGGTTGCATTCGCGGCTTGACCGGCCGTTTTTTCGGTCAGATCAATCACCTATTCCTCGACTTTAATGAGTTGATTCACCATTGTCGTAAGTCTTTCGATGTTTTCTTCGTCCTTCATATCAACACCCCCCTTTCATAGAATAATGAACTGCTTCACGTTGAGTATGGTTAAAAAGGAGGGGGCTGTCAAGGGGAAACATAAGCCTTTTGCAATTCAGACACTATGGACATCTATGATTGGGGTGGAGGAGTGGTTTGGGGGCGCCAAGAGGTTTTGGCAGGCGGAGCATGGGCGTGGTCTGCGGTAACAGAAGTATGCTGCGGGAAGGGCCTTTTCTGCGATGGGAGTTTTTACGGCGATGGCAAAAAGACGGTTGGGGTAGCGGCCGGGTGAGGCTGCCCCCTTTGAAAGAAGGATTAGGTCGGGGCGTGGCAGTTGTTGGAGGCAATAGCAAAGGGTTACGGGGGCCGAGGGTTTTTCATGACTCCGTTCAACTCCCGACCGATCCGGCGGCATTTGGCTGCGATTTTTTTGCGTGCTTCTTCGTTGAGCGTTACTACAAATCCAACGAGTTCGAACGGTCTGAACAGGCCGTAGTAGTTCTGGGAGTAGACAATGATGTAGTTATCCGCTCAATTCTCAATAACTCCGTGCACGGAGTTATTGAGAAGTTACTTGTTAACCTCACAACATATTGAAATCATTAATGACAATTCTGACTCCCCGATCCCGCCTCAGGCGGGCAACCTAATGGTTAATCCGCCTTAGGCGGACCTTGCGGGTTGAGCTGCGGAGTAAGAATATGATCGAAAATCCATTGGCGTCCCCGGCCCGATTTCAACGCCCTTTCCCGCTCCATGGCCTTAGCTCTTGTTTGATACTCTTCCGAATAAACCAGACACCATGGGCCTTTTTGCTTCCTCGTGTACCTTTGCTTGCCCAACATCATGTCATTGTGTTCTCTAACTCTCCTTTGTAGATCGGACGTATGACCGATATAAATATTCCCAGTCGATTCACTCTTCAGGATATACACCCAAAATGACACTGGCATCTATCGCATAAGCATAAAAAAGGATTGATCCGAAGAAGAACAAGCCTTTTGTCTTTGGATGGCTCCCCGAGTAGGACTCGAATCCCGCTTCAAGCGGGGTTAATCCCGCCTCGGCGGGACTCTGCCGGTTGAACATCC
>JASEHN010000188.1:2514-6201 GCA_030018715.1 Thermodesulfobacteriota bacterium
GCCTTATACCTTGTGGCTCCCCGAGTAGGACTCGAACCTACAACCTAGTGGTTAACAGCCACCCGCTCTGCCGGTTGAGCTATCGGGGAGCAGAAATTAATTTGGACGCAGATTTTCGCAGATAACCACGGAAAAATATCTTCTATATCAAAAATCCAATAATCTGCCTTTTCCTGCGTCCAATGCTACTTTTATTTATCATGGCTTAGACCGAATGTCAATTCCTTTGTTTATTTTACCCGGCCATCAGGAAGAAAGACATGTCCATAGAAAGTCAAGCTTCGACGAGCGACTAAGAGGATCTCTCTTTGGTGTAGGTTTTTAGAAATAAATCCAATTGGGCCGTCTGCTCTTCTGATAAACTCTCAAATTGCACCCCACATCGTCTGGTTTTAAAATGGATATTAAAGGATTGGATTTCGTCAGGGGTCGGCATGGGAACATCGTAAATCGCCCGGCATGGTATATTGGATATGCGCAATTCTTCCGCCCATAAAACGATTTCTTTTTTCGATACTTCTTCGCTGAGATTTTCCTCGTATATATGCTCGAAGGACAATCCTCCCTTGCTTATATCTTTCACTTTCCCAATTTTTATGTTCCCATTTCGGAGGGCCACGATGACGTTATCTTGGGCTAAGAATCGAATATGATTTCTTCGTTCAGCTCCCATTTTATTTCCCCCCACAATGCATCATAAAAGAAAGAGGTTGGTAAATGGGATACTCTTTCAGGGATGATCAAGTTTTTTATTACCGCCAGCGTTTCTTCCTTCGCCAGCGCTGGTAGCCCTTGCCGGAAACTTCGGATTTAATACCCAAATAAAATTCCTTGACATCCTCGTCTTCCATCAAGTTCTGGGGGGTATTGGCCAAAACAATTCTGCCGGTCTCCAGGACATAACCGAAATGGGCGATGGAGAGGGCCATGCGGGCATTCTGTTCCACCAGAAGTATGGTCGTTCCTTCGCAATTAATCGTCTGGATAATCTTAAATATCTCCCGTACCAGAATGGGCGACAATCCCAGGGAAGGTTCATCCAACATTAGTAGTTTGGGCCGGGTCATTAAGGCGCGCCCAATGGCCAGCATCTGCTGTTCTCCCCCGCTCAGGTAACCAGCTTGCTGGGAGGATCTTTCCTTAACAATGGGAAAATAACGGATCACCCGGTCCAAGTCCTCTTGTACTCCCTTTTTATCCTTCCGGGTGTAAGCCCCCATCTTGAGGTTCTCCCACACAGTCAGCTCGGGGAAGACCTCTCTTCCTTCAGGAACCATGGCGATGCCCAGGTTGACGATGTCTTCAGCATCCAGGCCATCGATCCTTTGTCCCATGAATTCTATAGTTCCCTTGTCCGGTTGGTCCTCCAGGAGTCCCATGACGGTCTTAAGGGTCGTCGTCTTCCCCGCTCCATTTCCGCCAAGGACCACTGAAATAGTTCCTTCCTGGATGTCCAGAGAGATTCCCCGCAGGGCTTTGATCAATCCATAATATAGGGTTTCAATATTCTTAACCTGTAAGATGCTTCCCACTTTATTTACCCCTCTCCCAAATAAGCCTTCAATACCTCGGGATGTTTCTGGATTTCCTGCGGCATCCCTTCAGAGATCACCTGTCCGTAACTTAGGGCCAGAACCCGGTCAGAAATGCCCATGACCAGGTTCATGTCATGTTCCACCAAAAGAATTGTAATCCCAAAATCATCCCGGATATCCCGGATGGAAAAAATCAGGTTCTCTTTCTCTTCCAGGTTCATCCCCGCAGAGGGTTCATCCAACAATAAAACTTCCGGCTCCAGAGCCAGGGCCCGTCCCAATTCGATTAACTTTTGGGTGCCGTAAGGAAGATTAATAACCATATGGTTCCTGGCCGCCTGCAGTTCCAGAAAATCAATGATCTTTTCAACCTGCCCCCGGTTTTGGATCTCCTCCCGGGCAGCTTTGGAATTCGCCGTAAGAAAAGTGGCCCCTGACCAGATCCCGGTTTTTAACTTGGTATGTCTTCCTAACATCAGGTTATCCATTGTGGTCATGTACGCAAAGAGCTCGATATTCTGGAAAGTACGGGCAATCCCCACCTGGGCAACCTGATCGGGTTTCAATGGAGTAATATCCTGATCTTTGAAAAATATCTTCCCGCTGTTAGGCTTGTAAAGCCCGCTGATGCAGTTAAAAACCGTGGTCTTGCCTGCTCCGTTGGGACCAATGATGGAGTAAATTTCACCCTTGTTCACACCGAAACTGACCCCGTTCAGAGCTTTCAAACCCCCGAAGCTGATGGATAAATTTTCGACCTTTAAATGCGCCATACTTGCCCCTATGTCTCGTTTGGGAGATGAGGGGGTAGGGAAATAGGGAAAATCTCTCTCCCTATCACCCTATCACCCTATCTCCCTATCTCCCCATCTCCCTAAATGTTTTTACTTGGTAATACGGATCCAGTCCGAGAGCCTTTTGATATTTCCATCCGGCTGGACCTGCCCAAAATAGACGTGCTTGCCACCTTGACGATCCGTCGACGCAAAGGTTGTGGGCGGGCCAATCCCCTGCCAGTCTTTCATGGTTTCCATGGCTTTAACGAATGTCTCAGGGTCCAAATTCCTTCCCGCCCGCTTGAGCCCTTCAACGAAAGGTTCGGCAAACAGAATCCCGGCAATATAGAAGGTTGACCACCGCTCTTTAGGCTCGTATTTCTGGTGCCAGGCGCGATATTTGACCATCAAAGGATGATTCGAATCCGGGGTTTCTCCGAAGTTGGAATGGATCATTCCAGCCCAGAGACCTTTGGTAACGCCCATCATGGCCACTCCGTCGGAAAGCGTGCTGCTGGTTCCCCATTGGGGTTTGAACCCGACCTTGGCTGATTCCCCAAGAAGCAAGGCCCCGTGGGCAGGCATGGCCCACATGACCACTGCCTCTGCTCCCGAGGCTTTCAGTTTCAGAGCATGAGAACTCAGGTCCCTGTCGGTTACCTCGGCGGAAACCGAAGCGACCAGCTGTAGGTTTTTTTCCTTGACATACCGCTCCACGCCCTCCAAGCCCTGTTTTCCGTAGTCATCGTTCTGGTAGAACATGGCGATCTTGGTGATCTTCATATTCTCATGGAAATAGCGAATCAGGGCGTAGCCTTCGTCAATGTACAAGGGATAGATGGGAAAGATGTATTTTTGGACCGGCTGAATCCAGTTGGTTACTCCGGAACACCCCAGGGACACCATGATGACCTTGTTTTCTGAAAAATAATCCCGAACGCTCATTGCCGGGCCAACCCCCACGCAGCCTACAGTTGCGAAGATGCCCAGCTGCTCCACCAATTCTTTGCCGATGGCCTTGGTCTTGGCCGGCATATAAGAATCATCGCGCAGGAAATATTTGATTTTCCTTCCGTGAATTCCGCCTTCATCGTTAATGCCCTTAAAATAAAGCCCTGTTCCCCGGGCGACGGCGCCCCAGAGAGCGGCCGGTCCGGTCTGAGGCCCTGTCTGGCCTACCAGGATCTCCGTGTCCGTTACGCCTCTAACAGCCTGGGCCCAGCTCCCCCCAGGGATTATAAGAACAGCCAAGATCAACAGAGCAGATAACACATAAAAAACTCTTGCTTTCATTCTGGCTTCCTTTCTCGTAATTTTTATCTTAATTTTTTTCCTTTAACCTATCACCTATTACCCATTACCTATTACCTATTACC
>JASEHN010000189.1 GCA_030018715.1 Thermodesulfobacteriota bacterium
CAACTTCTCTTCTTTATCAGCCTTGCTTCGCATAATCATGAATCTGGGCCTGAAGGAGTTGACTGAATAATTTAGTCAGCACTCCCCTTCTTACCTCATTGGCTTCCAGCAGCACGCACTCCACACCACCGCCAACGACGGCGAAGCATAGTTCGAAGCCCAATTATTTTATGCCCTCCAAGAATAATCGGAACAAACGAAACTATGTCCCTGTCCCCCATTCCCTTCCCTCGCCCATTCTTGACTATGAGCCAAATTGCCAAATTGCATCCTCCATTTAAACCAAAATAAGATGACATCTGAGGCTCTTGCAAAAGTATTTTTTTGTGGTTCGACAAGCTCACCACGAACGGAAAAACTAAATAATTTCAACCTAAGCCCGTTCACCCTGAGCATGTCGAAGGGTAAACTACGGACTTTTGCAAGAAGCACATCTTTATAATATTAGGTGCGTCCCCTGTTTCTACATAAATTTTTTCCTTTCTTTCTTTCCGAAACTGCTGATATAATTTAAGAAAAACTTTTGAAGTGATACAACCTTTTTCAAAACACTTTTGCAATGACCCCAGTAAAACCCAGAAAAACTGAAAAATATAACCTTCCCAAAGACAAACTAATTCAATTTTGTCAGCGCTGGAAAATCATCGAAATGGGCCTCTTTGGTTCGATTCTAAGAGAAGATTTCAACGAAGAGAGCGATGTGGATGTTTTGGTTTCCTTCGCATCTGGATCCCCATGGACCTTGCTTGACTTCGTTGAAATGCAGGATGAATTGGAGGCGCTTCTGGGGCGCAAGGTGGATCTGGTGGAGCGGGAAGCGCTGAGAAATCCATATCGGCGGGAGGAGATCTTGCGAACCTTGGAGTTGGTTTATGCGGCCTGAAGATCGTGATTTAGCTTACCTATGGGATATGCGCGAAGCAGCTCGTGATGTGGTTGAGTTTATTCGCGGGGTTAGCTATTCCAATTTCTGTAAAGATAAACGGGTTCGATATGCAGTGGAAAGACGGATTGAAGTGATTGGAGAGGCAGCCCGACATATCTCCGAAACATTTAAGACGAAGCATTCCGAAATTCCCTGGCGGCAAATCATTGGCCAGCGGAATATTTTGGCCCATGAATACGGAGAAATCCTCGTGGAGCGGATTTGGCAAACAGCACAAGAAAGTATTCCCCACTTGCTCGAGGTTTTGAATCAACTGGTCCCTGCAGATGAGGAGGCGTAGTTAGCCATAGAAATAGGCAAATGCTAACAATCAAGAGCTGACCCCGCTTTCCGTAATGACGACTCGCCCTGGCCATCTCACACCCATTTTATTAAAAAGTCAATTTCCCACTTTCTTCTTCCATTTCCGATGCTTAGCTTGGTCCGACCCCGCTCACGGGTTTTAACCTGAATCCTGAAACCTGTAACCTGTGACCTGCGAATTGCGAGCTTTTTCCGTGCACCGGTTACTCAGCTCAATTAACCTAGTCAACTCCGCCCCCTTATTCCCCCATTTCCATGCAAATTCTCGCCGATTTTAATTTTGATGGAAAAGCGGATTGCATCTGGTATAATAAATTGATAGGAAAAGTTAAGGCCTGGTACAGGAGTGGCGCGAATTTTGTCCGGGATGAATACATCGTAACCGTCAATGATCTAACCAGAAAGAACAAGATATGGAAAATAGGGAAAAATTAGTTCTGAATAAATTAAAAGGGTTATTGCTAAAAAAAATAGGATTGAATTCCTTGGTGCTTTTTGGCTCCAGAGCTCGCGGCAATGCTGATCCATATTCTGATATGGATGTCCTCGTAGTGGTAGATCGTTTGGACAAAGAAATCGAAGATTATATCAGCGATTGTGCTTGGGAAGCAGGTTTTGAGGAAGGAATTGTCATTTTGCCGATAATCTTTACGAAAGATGAATGGGAAAAAGGCTCAGAACGCTTCTCCCTGCTTGCTCAGGCAATCAGGAGCGAAGGGGTCTCCTTATGAAGTCTGATGAAATCTCTGAGCTTATCCGGCACCGACTTGAACAGGCTCAAGTAGCTTTGGATGACGCGAAATTTCTTTTGGATGGTAATCGCAGTCCTCAAAGTATCGTGAATAGGTCCTATTAACCCATGTTTTACGCTGCGCTTGCCCTTCTGCAAAAAATATCCAAAATACCCTCAAAACATACGGGGGTGATAAGTCTTTTTGATACCGAGTTTGTCCTGAAGGGTGTTTTTTCCAAAGACCTTTCCAGAAGTTTTCATAAAGCACTTGAACTCCGCCAGGCATCTGATTATAAGGCCATTTACGAGATTTCACCCGAAAGGGCAAGAGAGGTCTGGGGTAAAGCCGTTCAATTTGTCGAGGCTGTTAGAGATTACCTCTTGAAAAATTAACGGACCTTTTTATCTCCTATTCTTTTGGAGGGTTCGTTGAATGTTGAGACCCGGATTCTTTACTCCGATATCTCGGATGTTGGCATTTCATAACGCTAAAAGATTGGTTTCTTTATCTATGAAACTCGAGTGCTGGAACCTGGAACCTGTGGCTTTTGACCTGAGTCCTCAAACCTGTGGCCTGTAACCTGCGACTCTTTGTGGACTATGAGCTAAATTGCCAAATTGCTAAGTTGCTATATTGCTACGTTGCAAAATTGCTAAATGGCTCCGCCATTTCTGTTCAAATTTGTAACCCGTGGGAATTTTTGCAATCTTTTTCTTCTTCGTGAAAAGCCCTTTTTAAAAAATTAACGATTTTAAGGCCTTATAAGCCATGCCCTTCTCCTCCCTCGGCACCGAAATTGCCTGAATGATTAAAGTAAATTTTGTCTCCAAGGTCAAATTCCGGCGACTGGTGAACCTGAAACATGTTGTTTTTCAAACCTCGCATGGTTTAAAATATAAAATCGAGGTGCTTCCATGTCTCCCCGAGCTCCCGTTAATTTCCTAAAATCCCCTTTGCCTATTATCCTCTTTATCAGTATCCTCTTTTTCGCCCTTTCGCCTTTTTCCCTTATCCATTCCAAAGCCTTTGCCGCAACCTATTATGTGGATGCTACCAATGGCAAAGATTCAAACAATGGTACATCGGA
Organism: Thermodesulfobacteriota bacterium; assembly: GCA_030018715.1. Taxonomy (GTDB): domain Bacteria; phylum Desulfobacterota; class SM23-61; order SM23-61; family SM23-61; genus JAHJQK01. The sequence continues at coordinate 3,071 of JASEHN010000189.1, forward strand.
ATTAACCCCCTGGAAAACCATCGCCAAAGTCAACGCTTCAAGATTTAACCCCGGGGTCAGGGGGTAAAAAAAATAGAACCGTCCCCTTTTTGAAAACTGCAAATGTAAAGGGCGTCCCCTAATTCCGAAGCGCGGATGTCCATCTTCCCTATCGTCCCCGACTCGGCCGAGTTATTGAATAATTGACGTCCCTTCCGGCATTCAGGTACGGTTTGATGAGGGGGAGCTGGAGATAGAGCCTTAGCCACTACGCCAGATCTCTACTCTACCCTAAAAATTCTTTTCTTAAAAAGTCAATTTCCATGGCAAAAATGTCCTTTTAAAGCCCCAAAACGACCCCTTTTCTACACTTTCTTCTTCCATTTCAGATGCTTAGCTTGGTCCGACCCCGCTCCGCTTCCCCTTGACCGCGGTGGCCGGAGAAAGACGTCAGGGAAGCGCACCAAGGAAACGTCCGGCCGGCATGATCCTCACCCTGCCGTCCAGGACATCGTCAGACCCCCTTAAGGAGACCTGATAGAGGTAGGGGATCTGCAACCGTTCGCCGAAATAGCGGAGGGAGGGGTTCGCGGAATGGGCGGACACTTTGCATTCGACCGCAAACCAGGGCTGCCTGTCCACGGTGACCAGAAAATCGACCTCTCTTTTCGACACGTCGCGCAGGTAGTGCAGACCCATCTGGTAACCCTCCCGGTCTTCCAGGAGATGTTTCATTTTAAGGAGGTGTCCGGCGATCAGATTCTCAAAGCGGATGCCTTCATCGGCGATGGCAGACCAGTCCCAGAGGTAGACCTTGGGCGCTTTGCGCAGGGAACGAACGGTGCTGTGGGCATAGGGCGTAACGAGGTAACAATAATACAGTCTTTCCAGGATATCGACCCAGTGAGATACGGCGCGATGGCTGACCTCCAGGTCTTCCCTGAGGGACTGCAGCGAGAGGGGGGCGCCGATCCTTTCGACGAGCATGTCCGTCAGCAGTTCAAGGGCGGAAAGGGCCCGGACGTTTTCCAGATCGCGGATATCCTCCCTCAGGAAACGATCCAGCTTTTCCCTTTGCCATCGTCGCAGAAACCGCGGATTCTGTTTGAGGAACGGTTCCGGGAAGCCGCCGTAATGAAAGAGGGTTTCGATGGTATCGTGGTATGACGCAGGCGGGAATGAAAGTTCCTGCAACGGTTCGATGGCGACGGACAGGTGCTCCAACTCGCCGACGGAGAATCCATGCAGACGGTGGGAATGATAACGCCCCTGAAGGGAATCGCCGCCCTTGCGGTATACGTCAAGACGGGCGCTCCCGGTGATGAGGAATTTCAGACGCTCATGGTGATGATCGAATTCCCCTTTGATCCATGCTTTCCAGTTTCTGTATTTGTGGAGTTCATCAAAGAACAGGGTTGCTTCTTCCGCGGGCCATAGTGCCGCAAGGATCTCCCGGCGGTCTTTTCGGTTGTCCCAGTTGAAATAGCGGTCCTGCTTTCTGTGCAGGAATGATTTCGCCAGGGTGGTTTTTCCGACCTGGCGAGGACCGGAGAGAAAAACCATCTTTTCCTCCAGGTCCTGGAGAATGGATGTTTCTGAATAACGCGGCATGAACATGGGATCTTTTATGCCATAAAGCAAAAAAAGTTGCAATATATTTTGCTTTGCGGCGAATATAGACGGCTTCGCAAAAAGTCTGAAAACCCCATATCCGGCCCCAAGAGGTGCAGTTTCCCAAGCATTTACGCTTTCACGCTTCTACGCATCCCCGCTTCCCCGCATCACCACTTCCCATCTCCGCTCCGATGCATCGATGGGTAATATGCCAGACATTACCCGGAATATCCGGAATATAATGACGACTCGCCCTGGCCATCTCACACCCATTTTCTTAAAAAGTCAATTTCCCACTTTCTTCTTCCATTTCCGATGCTTAGCTTGGTCCGACCCCACCCCGCAAACCCCGTGGTCCCTTGGTGACTTAGGCTACCTGAAGGGTAAGTCCTTCAATTCGTGAAACCCTTAATTTCTCAACCCTTACATACACTATTGATTGTCCCGGTTCTCTATTGGCCTCAGCAAGTTTCATATTCATTTCAGCGAGCTCTTTGTCATAATCCGGGAGCAATACCATCATTGCATTGTCAGGAATTTTTTCTTCGATCTCCGGGTGTTCAAGCAAATATAATTCAAATTCAGTAGAAAGCTGCTGATTCTTTCTGAACAGTTCTTCGTTTGTCATTTCTTTAACCTCCTGAGGTATCTCTCTTTATATCTTTCCCAGTTTTCATTTATGTCCATGTCTGCCAGTGCTAGGGCCTCGTTAAGGCTTGTCAGTCCCATAAATATCTTTTCTTTGCTCCCATCTGGGTTTATCAGGTCTTTGTGAGCATATCCGTGGAAGGTATCATATCTTACAATGGGCCGCCAACTCTCTTCCATTAAGATCTCATATTGAACAACGAATCGAGTAACCTTCCCTTTTTCCACTGTGTGTTCATGCCTTTTTCTGTCCTTGTCAGTGAGCATAAAGATATAAGATTTTGTCGCCATAAATTATTATCCCACAAATTCTTTAACATTTGAAGCACTGGTTTCAAAATTCAATATTTCCATCCTATCCCAGCCTCCAAAACGAAATGTCTGGTGCGGTATTCGCCGAATTCGCATTCTTTCGCTTTCAGGACGCAGAAGGTTTCACCGGGGAAATCGGGGCGGTAGACATCTTTAGGGTCGAGGATATAGCGGAGTTCATCGAGGGTGAGGCCATAGTCAATTGTCAAGCCTGATCCCCATCTCATTTTCTGAAACAGTTTTAAACGTCCCATGGCAAGGTCTGACACTACTTCGTCCTTTCGAGACCTGCCCATCACTCTGTTTCTTTATTCGACCTGCAATTAAATCTAAAATAAAAGAATAATCTGTCAAGAGTGTAGACCTGACACCCATCATGACATTTGTTCAAATTTGTAACCCCTGGGAATTTTTGCAATCTTTTTTCTTCTTCGTGAAAAGCCCTGGCCTTCTCCTTTCCTGAAACCAAAATTGTTTTTTTTCTCGGGGTCGGACCAAGCCATCATACTTTCTCGCCTCGAAAAGCCACTCGATCCAACGCCGCCGGTCTCTCCCAAATTTTAGTAGAAATTCT
>JASEHN010000190.1 GCA_030018715.1 Thermodesulfobacteriota bacterium
GCCCCCACAAATGGGATTAAGAGATCACTCCTCTCTTCGCCATGAATACTTTCCTTCGTCGTTCTCTATAATTTTAAATTTCCTCATTGGGTGGCCTTAAAATGGAAAGACTGTTCCAGCCCATTTCGATCAATTCTCTAAAACTCAAGAACCGGATTTTAATGCCAACTCTCGATCCCGGATTCGCCGGAGAGGGTGGAAAGGTTAATCAAAGGCTGATCGATTATTTTGTCCGGAGGGCTAGAGGCGGGGTGTCATTTATCATGGTGGGACCAGCCGTTTTTGACCCCAGGGGAGTAGGAGGAACCTTTGAATACCGGCTATACTTGGATGGAGTCCTGGAGGGTCTTTCCCGGTTGGTCGAGGCGATTCACCATTGCGGTGTCCCCGTAGGGTTGCAACTTCATCATGCGGGGAGACAGGCCAACCCGGAACTTATCGAAGGCCCTCCGGTTGCTCCGTCAGCGATTCCTTGCCCGGTCCGCAAGTCTACTCCCCGGACCTTGACGATCCCGGAGATCGAAGAGATCGTGCTGCAGTACGGAAACTATGCCCGCAAAATAAAGGAGGCTGGTTTCGATGCCGTGGAGATCCATGGCTCCCACGGGTACCTGATCGCTGGGTTTCTTTCCCCCTTGGCCAACAGCCGCACCGACCAGTATGGGGGAAGCCTGGCGAATAGAGCCCGTTTTGCCCAGGAAGTGGTCCGGGAAGTGAGAAGAAGCGTCGGGAATCGCTTTCCCGTTTTCTTCAGAATTGCCGGAGAAGAACATGTGCCTGGAGGTCTGACGAAAGAAGAAACCCCGCTCATCGCCAAGCTTGCGGAAGAGGCCGGGGTGGATGCGATCGATGTTTCCGCCGGAAATTACCAGACAGCCGAGTGGATCGTTCCCCCCATGACCCTTCCTCAGGGATGTAATATTCCCGCAGCGGAGGCGATTAAACAAAAAGTGAAAATCCCGGTCGTGGTATCTGGAAGAATCAACGAGCCTGAATTGGCTGAACAGATCTTGCAGAATGGGAAGGCTGACATCGTCGCTATAGCCCGGGGCCTGGTGGCCGATCCCGACTTACCTTTGAAAGTCCAGGAGGGAAAGCTGGAGGAGATTCGGCGATGTATTGCCTGCAACGTCTGTATCGACAGACTCTTCCAGGAAAAGGATATTGTTTGCACCGTCAACCCGGAAGCGGGGCGCGAGGCAGAATTTGAGTTGAAGCCTACCCTTTCTCGCAAAAGGGTGATGGTGATCGGGGGCGGCCCGGCCGGGATGGAGGCTGCGCGGGTGGCCAAATTGAGGGGCCACCAAGTAAGCATTTTTGAAGAGAAAAGTCGATTGGGGGGCCGGATCGAGGCTGCTTTCCAAGCTTCGTTTAAGAGGGAGCTCACGAATATCGTTCAATATTATGAAGCTGTCTTGAAGGCCCTTAACGTGGAAATAAAGCTGGCGACGAAGGTGACCATGAATCTGGCATTGGGCTGGAAACCTGATGCCGTTATAATCGCCACAGGGTCCATCCCCCTAACTCCTCCCATTCCTGGGGTCAACCTCCCGCATGTGGTTCAGGCCTTGCCCGTCCTTCTTCAAGAGAAAAAAGTCGAAGGACGGGTGGCCATAATCGGCGGTGGAATGGTGGGCTGCGAGGTGGCTACATTTCTGGCAGAAAGGGGAGCGCAAGTTACGATTATCGAGATGCTTCCTTACGTGGCTAAGGGAATCCCCCGCTTGTTGGGGAAAATGATGAAGGACACCATGAAAAATCTCAAGGTCCGTACTCTCATTCATAGCCAAGTTGTAGAGATAAAAAAGGGGGAAGTGGTATATGAAGATGGTCAGAAGAGGGCATCTCTGCCCGTTGACTGGGTCGTTCTAGCTGTTGGAGCCCTTCCCCGAGATGACCTGATAAAACCATTGAAAGATCTTTTCCGAGAAATTTATCAGATCGGTGACTGCCTTGAGCCGCGAAAAGCACTGGAAGCAATTTACGAAGGGGCAAAGGTGGCCCATCAGTTATAAAGAGTAAGAAAGAGTAAGGATAAAAGGAGAAAAGGACAAAAGGGGAAATACCTTTTTAGGCCTGATTCCTGTGAAAGATGACTTTAAAGAAGGGGGTGCGATGATGTTTCGGGCCATGCGGTTTCGGACGCCGGTTATTATTTTTGGAATGAATGTGGTAAGTCTGATCGGTGAAGAGAGCAAGAAGTTAGGGGGGAAAGACGTTTTCATAATCACAGACCGGGGAGTGGCCCAAGCCGGGCTTCTGGAAAAAGTATTGGAGCCTCTCAAAAATGAGAAGATAAACTTTGAGGTGTTCGATCAGGTGGAGCCAGAACCTCCCCTGGAAAATCTAATGGAGGCTTTCCGCAAAGCCAAGTCCTGCAAAGTTGGTCTTTTTATTGGCCTGGGCGGCGGTAGCGCCATGGATATGACCAAAGTGGTTTCGGCCTTGATGGTCCAGGAAGCAGATGTGCGCGATCTCTTCGGGGTGGAGAAAGTGACCAGGCCCGGATTGCCTACGCTCATGGTACCCACAACCTCCGGAACCGGATCAGAAGTTACCCGCATGGCCGTCTTCACGGATAAAACGGAGAACCTGAAGAAGGTTGTATCCAGCCACGCCCTTACCGCCAGCGTAGCGATTGTGGATCCCATGCTCACCGTAACGATGCCTCCGAAAGTAACGGCTTCCACGGGAATCGATGCTTTTATTCATGCGGTGGAGTCTTATGTGGCCATCAACGCTTCCCCTATCACCGATCCGATAGCCCTGGAAGCTACCCGCTTGATCGCAGAGAATCTGGGGCCGGCGGTGGCCAACGGACAAGACCTCCGGGCTCGTTATAACATGTCCCTGGGCAGCCTGATGGCGGGGATTACTTTGAACAATGCTGGGGTGGGAGCCGTTCACGCCCTGGCTTATCCGGTGGGAGCGGAATACCATGTGCCCCATGGCGTGGCTAACGTGGTGACTTTTGCTCCAACCATGGACTACATATCCATTGCCAATATCCCCAAATTTGTGAACTTGGCCAAAGCCATGGGGGAACCGATTGAAGGCCTCTCTGCGCGGGAGGCAGCAGCCCGAGGGATTAAGGCTATGAACGATTTAGCAGAGAGAGTTGGGCTTCCCTGCAGATTAAGGGACATCGGAGCCACGCCGGATAAAATTCCCTCCATGGCCATGGCAGCCTTCAAGGAAAAAAGGCTTCTTGGGAACACCCCCAGGCAGCTTACCGAAGCAGATTTGCGAAAAATCTTTGAGAACTCCTATTAAGAAAGACTGTTCACCGCCTCCCTACCCTCCCCCCTCGAGAAGGGGAAGGGTGAGGGTGGCGGGAATTTCTCCGGGGCCTCGATTACTTGCTCCGCGCTTTGACGTGCCCTTCTATTTTTTGGGGATCAAACAGTCCAAACCTAAAAAGCTAAGCCTGCCCTCAGTCGGCACACCGGTTTGAGGATCCCACCCCATGGCTTGATAATAAAGCCTGAGGGCTTCGGCGAAGCTCTCTTTGGCTATCCGCTTTTCCCGTGGTGTGCCTTCCTCCAAAGTTTCAAACAACCTCTCCGGCAAGTAATCATCCTTGCTGGACAACCCCTCTCGGATGTTGAACATCCGGGCCATGGTAATGGTCCGTTCACCCAGTTCCATCAACTCATAAAGACTGGTGTTCCAACCCGTTATCGCTTCCACCGCTTCGGCAAGCATGACCAAAGGAAAAGCGCTATACGGAGCGGCGGCGAAGTTACAAACGCCCAGGGAATTAAAGAAGTTCCAGATCATCTGAGTATGCACGAATTGACGGATCTTGCGGGGTCCTAATTCCAAAGCGGAAGTGGGTTCCAGAACCGCCGCGGGTTTTGCCGCTTTCAACATCAAGTTATCGGTCAGGAAAGAGGTGTCATGGGGAGCTTCGATGTGGTCTGCTCCTGTGGGTGAGGTGGCGTAGCTTAAGGTCAAGCCGTGCTTGCCCCGGGGGTCGTGCATGGGAAGCTCTTGGCCCTTGATGTGCATGGCATATTTCTCAGACCCCTTACCGATCTTGTGGGCTGCTCTTTGCACCCCTTCGGCCAAGATATCCCCAAAGCCTTCCCGAAAAGCAATCTTGCGGATCATCTCCAGCATGCCGTCCACATTGCCAAACCTTAAATCGATTCCATCCGTATCTTTTGGGGTCAGGATCCCACACTCGGTGCACTCCATGGCAAAGGCAATACAAACCCCGGTCGAGATGGTGTCTAAACCCCAGCGATTGCACATTTCGTTGCCCTGAGCGATTGCGGCGAGGTTATCAATGCCGCAGAACGAACCCAGAGAAGCAATGGTCTCATATTCGGGCCCGCCATATTCGGGCGAGGCCGAATATTTCCCTTCCACCTTCACCGCCCGTTTGCACTGGACGGCGCAGGCATAGCAACCTTCCGATTTTACAAGAATGGTGTCGGTCATGGTTTCGCCGGAGATGGCCTCAGCCCCGGCAAAGTGCCCGGACTGAAAATTTCTGGTAGGCAGGATACCCGAGTTATTCAGGGGCATCACAAAAAAAGGCGTCCCAAATTTTTTAAAATTTTGGGCCAGAGGAGCTTCCTTGATTAACTCCACTACTCGTTTTCCGATCTCCCGAACCTTTTCTGAATTTGCCAGAGTAAGCCTTTCCGCCCCCCGGACAGCAATAGCCCGCAGGTTCTTGGAACCCATTACCGCTCCCATGCCTGTTCGGCCGTTGGCGTGCTTCAATTCATTGAGCACGCAGGCGTAACGCACCATTTTCTCGCCAGCTGGGCCGCATTGAGCCACCCGGATTCTGTTGTCACCGAGCTCTTCCCGAATCAGTCGTTCGGCCTCACCGGTGTCCTTGCCCCAGATTTTGGCCGCGTCGCGAATCTCTGCTTTTCCATCTTTGATCCATAGGTAAGCGGGTTTGGGAGACCGACCTTCAATGATTACACCGTCAAAACCGGCCATCTTCAATTCCGGCCCCCAGAAGCCGCCAGCTTCGGCCTCCCCAAAAGCCCCGGTTAATGGGGAACGAGCTGCCACCGTGTAGCGCGTCAATCCGGCCAGAGGTACCCCGGAGACTACACTGGACATAAAGATTAGCTTATTTTCTGGGCCTAAGGGATCTACGCCTGGTTTTTGTTCCTTGAGCAAATAATAGAGAGACAAAGCAGATCCACCCATATACATTCGGTAAACATTTTCGGCCGGACTTTCTTCAGAGAAAGCTCCCTCAGTTAAATTCACCTTTAGAATTTTTCCGTTGTATCCCGTTGGCATAGTAACATCCTCCTTTAAAAAGACATGAAATTAATTTCCCGAAAGTTGATGTGGGTATCCCCTTTAATGATGGGATGATAAAACCTGGCTTGGGAATCCGATTTAATAGTATTTTCTCAACGCTTTTAAAAGTATAGGATATCCCTTCAGTCTTTTAAAAAAACATATACTTTATATAATTTTTTTGTCCTAAGGTCAAGTGATTCTCGAAACATCAGGAGAAAAGCCAGGTAATAGGTCTTTACATACTTTGGGGAAGCCCGCAGGCCGAGTAAAAAAATTGACAGGGAATAGCTTACTCCATATAATACAGTTCGGGAAGATTTTTTTATCCTATTTTTCCACGAAAAGAGGAGACTATGGAAACGAAAGATGAATTAGAAAAAAAAGCGTATGCCTTAATGGAGAGCGGGTTGAATTGAGCGGAGTCGGTGATCAAGATCCTCGGGGAGGATCTCAATTTCGATAAAACGCAGGCCGTGAAAATGGCCACACCCTTCGGCGGGGGCGTAGCCCGCTGGGGAACAGTTTGCGGGGCCGTCGTCGGAGGGGCCATGGGACTTGGTTTTTGTTTTGGCTCCACCAAGGGCGAGGAGAAGGAGAACAGAGAAAAGACCTACGCCAAGGTCCAGGAGATGATCAGGGAGTTTGAAAAGGACTTCAACACCATCCAGTGCAAGGAACTCATCCAGTTGAACCTCCTGGATCCGGCAGACCGGAAAAAATTTCAGGAGATGAACATGCGCCAGCGCTGCGCGCAGTTCGTGGCCAAGTGCGCGGATAGTTCCCGCAAGCTGGTGAAAGAGAAATAAGAAAAAATGTAACACTTTAGTTTTTTGAAGAAGGGTGTGCTAGTAGGGCCAAGGGATTCCAGGGCCCGGGGGCCAGACCGGCCCGCTTGGAATCATAAG
>JASEHN010000191.1 GCA_030018715.1 Thermodesulfobacteriota bacterium
ATGGGCATTTGGGCGGCGTTGAGGTCGTAGAGTCATCAGGCCACCGGCTTCTGGATCAAGTAGGAAAAGAAGCCATTCAGCGGGCCAACCCTTTTCCTCCGCTGCCGCTGGAGGAAAAGAAATCGCTCCAATTACGCGTTCCTATAGTTTTCCAGCTCGAATTTTGATTTAGTCCGATTTATTTCATTTCTGAAATATATTTCATTTCGACTATTTCATAATAGAAATCCTGCCCATATTCTTTTTTATCGCTTCCGCAAGAATTATGATTTGCAAGTACTTTAAATCCTTTCCTTTTTGTATTTCAACCCCCAATGGCATGGCCTTTGCTAAAGAATGAGCAGAGGGTTTTATGAAATGAAAGTCGCCATTCCGATCTTCGGCCCAAGGGTTTCCCCACGGTTCGACTGTGCTCCCAGCCTTCTCCTCTTAACATTGGAAAATGGGGAGGTGATTGACCGCAGGGAAATTTCCCTTACCCCCTTGGGTCTTGGGCAACGGGTGGAGAGACTCCGGGAGCTTAACATTGAGACCCTGATCTGCGGCGGAATCGACGGCCAGTCGGCGCAGGTGTTGAAGGCCCATCAGATCCAGGTGACCGCCTGGGTTGCCGGGGAGGCGGAAGAGGCCATGAAATATTACCTACGGGGGGAGTTGAAGTCCGGCTCGAACCTCTGTCCGGGAGTGGGGCGGAATCGTTATCGCCGGGGAAGACGTTCTCTTTGCAGGGAAAAAACAAAGCTCAGACAAAGGAGGGTGTGATGCGTATTGCTTTTGCCAGTGACGACAAGATGGGATTGGATGGAGAAGTCAGCATGCACTTCGGAAGGTGTCCGTTTTATACCTTCCTGGATATGGACGGCGACAAAGTGCAAGCCTGTAAGGTCGTGGATAACCCTTACTTCGAGAATCACGTTCCCGGAAAAGTCCCGGAATTCATCCATTCCCAGAAAGCGGATGTGATGATCACCGGGGGGATGGGTCCCCGGGCCATCGAGTTTTTTGACGGGTATGGGATCGAGGCGGTCACCGGGGCCCTTGGCAAGATCAAAGATGTTCTGGATGTCTATCTTCGGGGAGAACTCCGCGGCGCTGGCGCATGCCACCATGACCATCCAGATAGTTGCGGACACCATGAATAAGGAGAAAGGCTGAATGCAAAGAAGAGTTTAGGATTTTTCTCTGCCTGTTTGTTCGGACAACTTTTTTCCCAATTTGCGCATAACTCTATCCGTAAGCACCTAAATGGGGGGATTTTTCAATGATCATTTCTGTAGCCAGTGGAAAGGGCGGGACGGGGAAGACTACTGTGGCGTTGAATCTAGCCTTCTCCCTGACGAATGTTCAGTTAATGGATTGTGATGTGGAAGAGCCGAACCTGCACCTTTTCCTTGCCCCTCAAGAGAGGCGAACAATCCCGGTATGCATTTCCGTACCGCAGGTGGATGAAACCCAGTGTACCCATTGTGGGAAATGCGCGGAAGTCTGCCAGTTCAATGCCATCGCTGTGGTCAAAGACCAGGTCCTTATTTTCCCCGAAATCTGCCATGGATGCGGCGGATGTACTCTTCTTTGCCCCGTGCAGGCCATCCAGGAAACTCCCCGGGAAATTGGTTACATTCAGGAAGGGAATTATAATGGCCTTTCCTTCGTCCAGGGGGTTTTAAACGTGGGCGAGCCCATGCCAACTCCCATCATTCGCCAAGAGAAAAAGCTTATCAATAAGGACAAAACCGTAATCCTGGATTGTTCTCCGGGTACCTCTTGCCCGGTGATCGAAGGGGTTCGGGGAAGCGATTTCTGTCTCCTGGTCACGGAGAATACCCCTTTCGGACTGAATGACCTGGAGCTGGCCGTAGAGATGGTCAAGGCTCTTGGCATTCCCAGGGGAGTTTTCATCAATCAGGAAGACCTCGGGGATGGGAAACTGAGGGAATATTGCCGGAGAGAAAATACTCCCATCCTGGGAGGCCTGCCCCATGATCGCAGAATTGCCGAGGTCTATTCCCGGGGTGGGATCGTAGTGGAAGAATTGCCCGAATATCGAGACTTATTCCTTGCCCTTTTTCAGAAAATACAGGATATCGGTTTCAGCCGGAGTCAAGATGAACTGGAAAGAACTTTATAGACAAAAGGACAGTGAGGGGTCAGCCTTTTATGAACCAGTCGTTTATACAGAAAAAGCCATAGAGCACTTCCGCAACCCCCGAAACGTGGGCCAGTTAGAGAGACCGGATGGGAAGGGGGCCTTCGGAGACCCCACTTGCGGGGATTACGTCGAAGTGACCATTCGGGTGGGTGGCAAAGAAGACCGGCTGGAGGATGTGAAATTTCTCATCCAGGGCTGCGCCGGGGCCATCTCTACTTCCAGCGTGATGACCGAGCTGGCCATCGGGAAAACCCTCAACGAGGCCCTCTCTCTTACAGACGATGATATTATTGACGCCCTGGGAGGACTGCCGAAGAGAAAAAAGCACTGTTCCCTTCTTGGCCTCCAGGCGCTGCAGCAGGCCATCGGAGATTATCTCTTCAAAAAGCTCTTGTTCCGGGAGGGGATCGTAAAGACCGAGGAAGAATACGAGAGCCTGAAAGCCAAGCAGGGGTTTGTTTTCCAGGCCCATTCGTGCGATGGAAGCTGCGAGGAGGAGAAGCCATGAAGCAGATTACGGTGATCAGCGGGAAAGGGGGAACAGGCAAAACGACCATTGTGGCCTCTCTGGCTACGCTGGTCAAAAAAGCAGTCCTGGCCGATGCGGACGTGGATGCGGCCGACCTCCATCTCCTCCTGAAACCGCAGATTCAGCGGCGGGAGCCGTTTTTCGCTTCCAAAATGGCGGTGATTAACCCGGAGCGATGTGATGGATGCCAGAAATGCCGGGAGGTCTGCCGCTTCGGAGCCATCGTGGATCTGCAAGTGGACATGATCGCTTGTGAGGGCTGCGGAGTGTGTCTCCATATCTGTCCGCAAGGGGCGATCACTTTAAAAGAGGTTAAGAGCGGGGAATGGTTTATTTCTAAAACGCGCTATGGGCCGATGGTCCACGCCAAGCTTGGAGTGGCCCAGGAGAATTCGGGGAAGCTGGTGACCCTGGTTCGGAAAGAAGCATGTCGAATCGCCCAGGAAGGCGGGTATTCCCTGGTTCTCATCGATGGCCCCCCGGGAATCGGCTGTCCGGTCATTGCATCTCTTGGGGGAGTAGACGCAGCGCTGGCGGTTACCGAACCTTCTCTCTCCGGGATTCATGACCTGAAGAGAGTTTTAGAGGTCTGCCGCCATTTTCGCGTACCTGCCTGGGTTTGCGTCAATAAAGCGGATATCAACCCAGAGAATACGAAGAGAATAAGAGAATTCTGTCAACAAGAAGGGACTCCGGTGATCGGAGAAATCCCCTTTGACCCCATCGTTACCAAGGCCATGGTCTTCGAGAGCACGGTAATAGAGTATAGCGGAGGACGGGTTAGCAACGAGATCAAAAAAATGTGGATGCGCCTGGAACGCTCGCTGGGTTATCCCCTGGACCAAGACCGGCCATCAAAAGAAGGGAGGGCCATGAACCTTTAATAAAAAGAGACTTAGGATGCTCCCGTCACTTTAGCTCACTTTAGGTACTTCATTAAGGAGAAAACATGGAAGAAAAGAAAAAATGCGACACTTCCGAGGATTGCCCATCTTGCGGCCAATCCGGAACTTGTTCGGAGGATGAAAAGCAGGCCCACCAGGAACGGAAGCTCAAGGAAAATCTTTCCCACATCGAACATAGGATCATGGTGATGAGCGGGAAAGGAGGCGTGGGCAAGAGCACCGTAGCGGCTAACTTAGCGGTGAGCTTTGCGCGCAAAGGATACGAGGTGGGCATACTGGACGCCGATGTCCATGGGCCGAATATCCCCAAGATGCTGGGGCTGGGCAATGAGAAAATGATCGGCACCCCCCAGGGAATTCTCCCCATCCCCTTTTATCCGAATCTGAAGGTTGTATCCATGGCCTTCTTGCTGCCTAACTCCGATGCCCCGGTGGTCTGGAGAGGCCCGTTGAAACACGGGGTCTTCCAGCAATTTTTAGGGGAAGTGGAATGGGGCGATTTAGATTACCTCATCGTGGATCTGCCACCGGGAACCGGGGATGAGCCTTTGTCCATCGCTCACCTGATCGGCCAGGTGGATGGGTCGGTTATCGTAACCACCCCGCAGGAGGTTGCCTTGCTGGATTCTCGGAAGGCTGTGGTCTTCAGCCGAATGGTTCACGTGCCCGTAGTGGGCATTGTGGAAAACATGAGCGGGTTCAAATGTCCTCATTGCGGGAATGAGATTGACTTATTCAAAATCGGGGGCGGAGAGAAGGCCGCCATTGAACTCCAGGTTCCTTTCCTGGGTCGGATTCCCATCGACCCCGAGATCGTCCAAAACTGTGATCAAGGGAAACCCTTTGTGACGGCGAACCCGGATTCTCCTGCAGCCAAGGCCTTCAGTGAAATCACGGACCGGGTTGAAGAATTCGTAAATCACCGAGGAAAGACAGGGGAAAAACCTTTATCTTCCCAGAAGGAAGAGAAACCGGGTCGGTTTTCCAGGCTTAAAGAAATGCTGAAGTAAGCCTATTCCCCTCGCTTTCCCCTCTCCCCCAAGCAGGGGAGATGGTTAGGGTGAGGGGTTGGAAGGAGGTAAATAAAATGTATTACGGACGTGGAATGGGAAGAGGTATGGGAAGAGGCTATGGTGGGGGAATGGGATTTGGTTTCAGGGGATCTTCGCCCCCGTGGCCTTATGTGGGAATTGGAAGAGGGGGGCTTCCCCGCTGCTGGGCTTATGGGGGCTATGGCTTGCCCACCACAGGATATGCCCCCCCGGCGACTCCCTTCTATCCAGGTCCCGGAACATATGGGTGGGGATCTTATGGTGCCCCTTCCTCTCCCCAGGAAGAAGTGCGCTTCCTGAAAGACCAGGCTGAGATGCTCCGTTGGGAGATCGATGCGATAGACGCCCGCCTAAAGGAGTTGGAGAAGGAAAAGACCCGGGGAGGTGAATCATGAAGATTTGCATCACCTCTACCGGCCCCGGACTGGATTCCGAGATGGACCCCCGTTTCGGCCGCTGTCAGTACTTCCTCTTCGTAGACCTGGAAACTCTGGGTTGTGAAGCGGTGGAAAACCCCAATATAGGAGCGGCCGGGGGCGCAGGGATCCAATCCGCCCAGCTTGTAGCCAACAAAGGGGTTGAAGCCCTGATCACCGGGCAGGTGGGACCCAATGCTTTCACCACTCTCCAGGCGGCCGGGATAAAGATTCTTACCGGGGCTTCGGGGAAGGTTCGGGAGGTTTTGGATAAATACCAAAAAGGCCAGATATCTTCTTCTGCCCAGGGTCCAACTGTGCAGGCCCACTTCGGAATGGGTCGGGGGATGGGTCGGGGTATGGGAATGGGCCGAGGCTTTCCACCTCCCCCCTCGACCCCATGGGCTGCTCCGAAAGAAGAGTTGCAGGCTCTGAAAGAACAATCCCGTTTGCTAAAGGATCAGTTAGACAAGATTACGCATAGAATCGAAGAGCTGGAAAAAGAGAAGTAACCGAAGAGCCTTACAGGGAGCGGAATTTTTAAAAGCCTTTATGCAGAAAGGAGGGTCTGCCATGAAGGTCAAAATCCTGGGGCCGGGGTGTATCAATTGCCTGAAGCTTGAGCTTCTGGCTGCACAGGCAGCAAAAGAGTTGGGCCTTCCTCTACCAACCCTGGAAACAATAAAAAATTTACTTACTTCAATCACAACTATTTCGCGGGCAACAGGTAGCTGACCTCAGCTTTTAATGTGGGGGCATGCTCCCTGGAGTGCTTTCACCTCTTAAGAAAGGAGGCCAAAATGCCAAGAGGGGATGGAACCGGACCTCCCGGGGGAACCGGTCGTGGAACGGGAAAGGGAATGGGACGGGGACGGGGACGGGGACGAGGTGCGGGAGGCGGTTCAAGAGCCGGAAGGATGGGAGGAGCGAGAGCCGGTGCCGGCCCGGCCGGGGAATGTCTCTGTCCAAAATGCGGCACCACAATCCCCCATCAGGCCGCCGTACCCTGTTTTCAGGTCAGTTGCCCAAGCTGCGGAACCAAGATGGTTAGAAAGTAAAATAATCCGAAGGGGAAAAAGATGGAAACAGAAAAGAAAATAGAA
>JASEHN010000192.1 GCA_030018715.1 Thermodesulfobacteriota bacterium
AGTGTCAAGTGTCTAAAGCGATCCGCCTGAGGCGGACTAAAGTTGAAAAAAGGAAATTCCTATACACGTCAAATATCAAATGTTCATGACGCGACGAAAAATTTCAAATTTCTATTATCATGCCTGTTTCGAATTTTGCTTTTGGACATTTGAATTTGTTTCGGATTTAGTGCTTTGGATTTCGAATTTAAATTAGCCACAGAGGGCACAGAGATCACAAAGTTCTTAAAACCATAATTAAGAAAAAGTAAAGGATAAATGTCATGTGTCTATAGTAATCCGCCTGATGCGGACTAAAATTGAAAAAAGGAAATTCCTATACAATTAAATTCTTATCAGATTATTTAGACAACCGTTCCAATAATGAGACTATGTGGTCTTAGAGAGGATCAGTACATCCGACCACCAGCTCCCGCCAAATCCGGTAGCCATGGCCCGGTTTACCTTGGGCACCTGCCTCTTGCCTCCCTTACCCATCACCTGGATGGCGGCTTCAGCCACGCGAATCATGGCCGTAGCCCCGATGCAATTGGTGGACAAAACCCCGCCGGAAGGGTTAACCGGCAATTCTCCGCCCATATAGGTTGCCCCGGAGTCGATCAGCTTCCCCCCTTCGCCGGGACCGCAAAAACCCGCCGCTTCATACCAGGATAGCTCCGCAAAGGTACAGGGTTCATAAAGCTCGGCAACATCCAAGTCCTTCAGGGGATCTTTAATGCCGGCGATTTTGTAAGCCTCTTCGCTGGCTGACCGCAAAGTCCTGAGATTGACCAGCATCTCCAAATCGCTCCCAAAAGGCTGATCATGACGAGTTACTCCGGCAATTACCCACGCCGGGTTCTGGCATATTTTTTTGGCTTTCTCCTCCGAGGCAAAAATCATGGCGCAGGCTCCGTCCGAAGTTGGGCACATATCCAGCATCTTGATAGGATAAGCCAGCATCTTTGAGTTTAAGACCTGCTCCACCGTGAGATCCATCTTTAAGTGGGCATGGGGATTGTTGAAGGCGTTCTTGCGGTTCTTCACAGCCACTTTGGCCGCCTGCTCCTCGGTAATTCCGTATTTGTGCATATAAGCTGTAGCCGAGGCGGCAAAGGAGCCGATCGCTCCGGACATGGTTGCTCGCTCCCAAAGGGGGTCGGCCTGGAAAATCAAGCCCGCTGTGGTTTCCCCTTCGGATTGCTTCTCCCAGCCAATGGTCATTACTGTATCGAAAAGCCCGGAGGCTACATGATAATATCCGGCAAGAGCCAGGGTTGTTCCCGTGGTTCCTCCCGTGGTCACCTTCATCCCGTGCTTGAGAAATGAGCCGGCGCCGTCCACAGACCACATCTCCGTGGAGAAGACCCCCTCAAAATGTTCCATGTTGCCAATGACAATGCCGTCGATTTCCTCCAGGGTCATATTCGCGTCATCCAGACAGCGCCGCACCGCCTCGTTAATCATCTCGACAATGTTAACGTCCGGCCGTTTGGAACGATGGTCCGTCTGCCCTGTGGCTACGATGGCTACGTTTCTTTTGGCTTTCCTGGCCATGACCTCTATGCCCCCCTTTCCAGTATGACAACGCACTGACCCTGACCGCAGGGGCCGGAATGCCCCTGGGCTAAGGCCCTTTTAGCGCCTTCCACCTGACGTTCTTTCGCTTTGCCCATAAGCTGCAACGCCGCCTCAGCCAC
Source organism: Thermodesulfobacteriota bacterium (assembly GCA_030018715.1). Classification (GTDB taxonomy): domain Bacteria; phylum Desulfobacterota; class SM23-61; order SM23-61; family SM23-61; genus JAHJQK01. The sequence goes on from JASEHN010000192.1 coordinate 1,680, forward strand.
TCGCACTGCCCCGGCCACTGTGATAGGATTCCCCGACAGAATTCCCCCTGAAGGGTTTACGGGCAATTCGCCGCCCATGGCCGTAATTCCCTGATCAATCATTTTTCCGCCTTCGCCCTGCTGGCAAAACCCCATTCCTTCCAGCCAGAGAAGCTCCTGGTAAGAGAAATAATCCGACAGTTCCACCAGGTCAATCTCTTTGCGGGGGTTGGTGATTCCAGCCATGCTGTAAGCTTTTTGGGCTGCAAGATTAAGGGAAGCCACTTCAGCCAGGTCGCGGTCCCCTAAGTAGAAAGAATCCAGCCGGCTGGCCATTCCGGTGATCCAGACTGGGTTGGGGGTCCATTTTTTCGCTTTATCTTCAGCAGCCAGAATCATGGCGCACGCTCCATCGGTAATGGGATACGCATCGAGCTCCTTTATCGGGTTGGCCAGCATGCGGGAGCTCATTACCTGGCCGACGGTCACATCCATGGCCCGGTGGGCGTAAGGATTCCTCTGGCCGTTTTTTAAATTCTTCACCGCAACCTGTGCGCACTGTTCTTCGGTAATCCCGTATTTGTGCAGGTACCGCTTGGCCTGCAGAGCACAGGTAGAAAGTTCGTCAAATCCCAAGAGCCTCTGGTAGAGCGGGTCAAAGACGGTGTTATGGATCAAGTGCGGCACACCCTCGGACATCTTGCAGTGGGACACAAGCAGGCAGGAATCGAAACACCCGGAAAGGATGCGCAGGGCCGCATAGAAAACGGCATAACTCCCGTCCATGGCCACCTTGGCCTCCGACCGGAGAACCGAGCCGCAGGCCTCGCTCACCGTGCGGTTGGAAATGGTCCTCCCGTCCCAGGAGTCCTGAGAATTGGTAATCATCTGATCCATGTCCGCAATGCTCAACCCGGTTTCTTCCAGTATTTTACTGCTGACTTCAAAAACCAACTCGGGATAGCTGTCGAAAATTTTACGTGGCTCGTATTTCGTCTGATAGACGCCCACGATCCCCACGCGATCCGCCATTTTTTTTACCCCCCCTTTTTTTATTTCTTTCCCTAAAGTGCGTTCAATTGTAGAGAAAAAGAAAAAATGTTGCAAGAGAAAAAGAATAAATTTCTTTGTTTCTTTGAGCCCCTCTGCTTTTGCCAAAGCAAAGTCTTTGAAAACTGCGGAACCTGCCATAGTAATAACAACACGATGGTTACTGCTCCGGCAATATCAGTAATCCAACCGGGGGTAAAAAATAAGCAGCCCGAAAAAAAAGACAGAATCCTGCCAAACAGACCCAGCTTCCCTACCCCCACTAAATATCCTTCGATACCTGAAGCCAATAAGATTACGCCCAAGGTTCCTGTCACTACGACGTGGATAATGGTTAGAGGAGAGCCATGGAGGACAAAGGCCGGCTCAAAAACGAAGAAGAATGGAATGAGAAAGATTATGGCTCCAAGGCGGATGGCGTGAAACCCGACCCTCATAGGTTCAGCTTGGGCTAAAGAAGCAGCGGCATAAGCCCCTATAGCTACAGGCGGGGTAATAAAAGAGAGCGTGCCGCAATACATGAGGAAGAGGTGAACGGCAAGGGGATAAAGCCCTGCTTGAACCAGAGCCGGAGCCAGCAGGACAGCCAAAAGAACATAGCAAGCTGTTATGGTCAGACCCATGCCCAAGATAAAGCTGGTAACGGCCCCAAGACCTACCAGTAAAATTAAATTGCCACCGGCTAAATCAATAATCTCACTGGAAAGCGATTGGGCAACCCCGGTAAGAAACAAAGCGCCTATGAGCAAACCTATAGCAGCTAAGATACCAACTAGCTCCCCCAACATTCGGCTCACACTCTCAAAAAAGCTCAGGAAATCTTTAAGACCAAGTCTCGTCTTTTTACGGAACATGGCTAAGATAAACAAAGCGACGGTAGCATAAAAAGGCGCTTGGGCTTCGCGACGCAGAAAAAAAAGCACCCAGGTTAGAAGAGCAAAGGCAAAAATATAAAACCATCCCTCCTTTATCGCTTGTTTTAAAGAGGGAATATCTTCTCGAGGCAGACCCTTTATTCCAGCCTTAGCTGCGTATCCATCGATCTGAATAAATAGCCCCAGATAGTAAAGAAGTGAAGGTATGACCGCTGCCAACGCTACCGTAGCATAAGGGATGTTCAACCAGATAGCGATGATGAAAGCCGTGGCCCCCATTATAGGCGGCATAAGCACACCACCCGTGGAAGCACAGGCCTCTATTGCCGCGGCATAATAGGCCGGGTAGCCAGTTCTCTTCATTGCCGGAATAGTGAAGGAGCCAGTAGCGACGACATTAGTTACTACGCTCCCGCTTATTGACCCTACTAGGGCACTGCTTATAACGGCAACCTTTGCTGTTCCTCCTCTTACCGTTCCAAAAAGGGAAAGAGCTAAATTTAAAAAAAATGTGCTAGCGCCAGTACTCACTAAGGCAGCTCCAAAAACCAAAAAGCCAATAAGTAACGTGCCTGCGACCTTAATGGGTAAGCCGATAACACCCTCTGGTCCCATTATATAATACCCCACCAGCCGGGATAGGGGATAGCTTTTGGCCATTAATAAGCCCGGCATAACGTCAGCAAAAAGGGGATAAATCGAGAAAAAGAAGACGAGTATAGCTAAAACCAAGCCTACAGCACGCCTTGCCGCTTCTAAAACTAAAACCCAGAGAATTCCTCCCATAATAAAAGCCTCCCTTGGCGGCGAGACTTCCCAGCCCTTATACATTATGTCCATAGCGTGGAGGAAAAAATAGAAAGGAATAATAAAGCAAAGAGAAGAAAAGAGGATATCGTACCAGGGCAGTTTATGCCTGAGGCGAGGGCTAACAGGGAAATAAAGAAAGACTAAGGGAAGGAGGCAAGCCAGAATTATGAAAAGGTAGCCAGTTGGTAGTATCGCCTGACCCCAAAGGGCGGTATCAAGCCCGAAAATATAAATCACTGCCACCGCAATTGCGGTGGCAGTGAGTAAAATAGCCATATGCCTTGGCAAACCAGACAAAACCCGGTAACGGGTAACCTCAAGGGGAACACTCATTCGTCACCTCTGTAGCAGAGCGCTATTATTTAGGCTTCCAGACGGATATCCTCTTTTCCTCCGATTTAAGAGCGTCAGCCTGCCACTTGTCATGCTCGGCGGTCCACAGGCCTTTTTCTTTAGCATACTTTATAAAACCGGGATGGAAAGGAACATAAACCGGCTTTTTTAAATCCAGAGATCTTTCCATAGTCCACTGTTCAGAGTCAGGCAGGCGCACAGCTTTATATAAGGCGTAACCTTCATCCATTGCTTTAACTATGGTATAGACAAAATGCTCACTGACAAAATCATAACCCACCATAGTGTAAGGGTAGTCACTCACCCACTTTGCCCCGCCGATTCCTAAGGCGCCACCTGTTGCCCAGACATGACCCATAAAAGGCGCTTTCTCCATGAGGCGTTTCCACGCTGCCGGCTCCTTCTTTGGGTCATCCATAGGCAGATAATATAATTTATAAGGAGCCGCTTCCCATTCTTTCACTGCTGGAGTGGGCAAAGCCGTAACAGCGGTGTCTGCTTTCCCGTCCATTACTGCCCTTACCCCCGCCATATAGCCGGGGACGGGCACCTTTATTATGTCTGCCTCAGTCAGACCACCATAAGCCAAGAAAGCGGGAAGGATCAGGGCAAAAAGACCGGGAGGCCAGGCTACCCTCTTACCTTTAAGGTCAGCCCATGTCTTAATGCCTGAATCTCCCCTGACCCCCATACCCAGAGGGATGTCAGAACCTCCATATACGTAGCGAATTTTTTGTGGTCCCCACTCCTTGGCTGAAAACTCCTCCAGGCCACTGCTCACGAAATAAACAGAGGCAGCAGTGAGAATACTAAGCTCAGCCTCTCCCTTTTTTAAAGGAAGGACTCTGCCGGCGTCAGATTCAGAAGGTGTGGGTCTTGACTTTATACCGGTCTTCTTCTCAATAGCATCGGAAAAAGCTGTGGCCAGCACCGTCCCTAATGAGCCTACTGGATAGGCAGTTATAGTAATAACCTTGGGTAGGGGTGGGGCTTCCTTCGAAGCCGGAGCGCCGCCAGCTACCCACGTAATCACCAACACAAATGCGACAAGAACAAGTAACATGCTTTTTTTCATCGATTCACCTCCATCAGATTGATTTTGCCTCAGCTTAAAACCAGATTCAGCCTGGCTGCTTTTATCAATTTTCACCCCCTTTCACTCTCAATTCGAATTTTTATTCCGAGCTTTATTTTTGCTCCAAAACGTTTCTCTCTTTTCCACTTCGTGGGCTGATGCATAAATTCCGCGGTCTCCACCGAGCCCGCCTTCCCGTCATAATTTCGTAAAGCCCCCCCTTCTAAACTGCCGTATTTTTCTAAATATTTTGTAACAGCTTAGCGGTTTGAAAAAATGGTATAAAAGCCTTTGTTGAGGGCCGGGGGTTAGAGC
>JASEHN010000193.1 GCA_030018715.1 Thermodesulfobacteriota bacterium
GTCGGGAGGGATTTCTGGTCCGCCTGAGGCGGATCAAAACGCTAAATTGTTACCACAATTCTAATTGGCAAGCGATCTTTATTTGGGAGAATCTATGAAGCTGCAAAATCGAGTCGCCATCATTACCGGGGGAGGAAGAGGACTGGGCCGTTCCGTAGCCCTCGCCTTTGGCAAGGAAGGAGCGAAGGTTGTCCTAGCCGCCAGGACCAACGAGGAAATTGAGCATGTAGCTGAGGAGTTGCGATCTTTAAAAAAGGACGCCCTCTCTATTCCTACAGACGTCTCCGAGGAGGAGCAGGTGAACCATATGCTGAAAAGGGCCTTGGAGGCCTATGGCACGATAGACATTCTGGTAAACAACGCAGGGGCCAGGGGTCCCATTGCCCCCCTCCATGAAATTTCCCTGGCCGAATGGGAACAAACCCTGAGAATCAATCTGACATCAGCTTTCTTGTGTACAAAAGCTGTCCTGCCGATCATGATCGAAAAAAAAGAAGGAAAAATCATCAACGTGGTAACAACCATGACTCCCCGGCCGAATTTAACACCTTACATGGTCGCTAAAGCAGGGCTGATTCATTTTACCAAGCAACTGTCCCGCGAACTCAAGGACTACAATATCCAGGTCAATGCCATACATCCCGGCGTAATGGACACCCGCATGCAGGAAGAGATCAGAAAGGCCGGGGCCAAAGCAATTGGAACGGATATGTTTGAACGATTGAAAGAAGAAGGGATCCTGCACTTACCCGACGAACCGGCCAAATTGGTCCTTTTTCTGGCCTCCAGGGCAGCCGACGGCATCACGGGAGAATATTTATCCTTCGATGACAAAGAGGTAAAATTCCTTATTTCTCGAACCTAATGTAAGGAAGGCCACATAATGGCTATCGTGACGGTTGGCCATCTCCTTCCCCTTTCACCACAAAGCTTAAAACTGTAAATGGGTGAGATGGTTTATACCTATTATCCACAGGCAAATTGAATATGCTAAAAAAGCTGGCCAGTATTTTTAAAAGCGGGCGCCGTGAATTCGAAGTCTTTCAAATCGAGGTATCCTCTTATAGCTCTTTGGAATGCCACATCTGTCCCCGGGCCGTTTTTGCGGAACAATGGATATTCCAAAATATGTCCCTGGAAACATTTCAAAAGATCGGTAGGTGTTTCCATTCGACCAAATGGGTAGCTATCCGCGGATGGGGGGAGCCCCTGGAGAATGAAAATATCATCCCCATGCTTCGCCTGGCTAAGGAGAAGGATTGTCTGACCAGCTTAACCACGAACGGCATTCATTTAACCGAAGAGCTATCGCACCACCTGCTTACTTCAGGTCTTGATTTACTGGTAATATCCCTGGAATTGGCCACGCCGGAGATTAAGGAAAGCCTGCCCATAGGATCTGATTTCAAGAAAATCCTGGAACAAATCGAGGGATTCATTCAATTGAGGAAGAAGCTCCAACGGAATACGCCTACCGTAAAGCTTTCCTTCCCTATGACCCGCCTCAATATGCCAGCACTCCCCAGTCTTGTTCCTCTGGCAAAAAAGCTGGGAGTGGATGAAGTGATTTTCACCAATTTGGATTACCTGCCGGAGGAGAGATGGAACATCCTTAGGACCTTCCACCATGAATCGCCAACCACCGCATTTCAGCAAATTATTGATGAGCTCCATCGCCGCGCCAAAGAGCTGGGCATTGCTATTAAAACTTACCCGCTTAAGGCCGAAGAGCAACCCGTCTGCGAAGCCAACCCGACCAAGGTTGTGTTTTTTTCTGTCGATGGTTCAGTGGCTCCCTGTCTTTATCTGCGAATCCCTAAAAAGGGAGATATCCCCCGAATCTTCATGAACAAGGAATACCTGGTTCCCCAGACTTTTTTTGGCAACATCCATCAGGAAGATTTTCTGGAGACCTGGAATAGGGAATCCTATAAGAAATTCAGAGAGATATTTGAAGAACGAAGGAAGGCCCAAAAAGATATGGGGCAGATTTTAGACGTATTTTCCAATATCAGGTCTTCAGGCCTGGAAAGAGAGGGCCCCAAAGAACCCCTACCCCTTTCCCCGGTATGCCAAACCTGCTACAAGGCCTATGGAGTCTGACGCCTAAAGGCCGGTTGTGTACAAAAGCCTTGGTTCAAAAGAAAATATTTTTTTACCAGGATAAGCGGTGTCTTTGTCCGTCGGATCGCCCAGGAAACCAAAGAGCGCATTACAGAAAAAGAAGTTAGCATATCCAATGAATCGGGAGATGAGGAATCCCCTGGCGGAGATTGCCTGGCATGCAGGGGTAGGGACTTCAGCTATTGCCATGGCCATTAGAAAAGAAGGGGGCGGAAAATAATTTTGCTGGTTTTGAGCAACGCCCCCTTTTATGGCATGCGCTCGAATCCCTAAAGGTTTATCACATCGTTTTTGGCGACTTCTCTATGATGGAAAGTGTCAAGTGTCTGCCCTATAGCATTTTGTTGGGCAGCCAAAGAATGATTTCAGGCCACAGGATGAACACGACAAGAGCTATCGCGATCAATACAACATACGGAACGACCCCCCGAATAATGTGCCTCGTGGTCACTTCCAATCTGGGATCGGCGGCCCCCCGAAGGTAGAATATCGAATAAGCAAAGGGTGGGGTCATGAAGGACATCTGCAGGTTGATGCAGATCATCATGGCAAACCACAGAGGGTCGAATCCCAGGGCTGTCCCGATGGGGGTTATGATGGGAACCATGATGAAGAGAATCCCCAGCCAATCGATGAAAAAGCCCAGGGCGAAGCAGATCACCATGATGATGGCAAAGGCGCCCCATTTGCTCCCCGGCATACTCATGATAAACCTGGCCACGACTTCATCGCAACCCGCACGCATGAATATGCCGGTAAATGAAGAGGCCAGCATGCCGATCAGCAGGACCATGCCGCTGACTTTTACTGTCGTGGCCGCAGCCTTTTTCATGACCTCCATATTGAGACGGCGGTGGGCGGCGGCCAGAAGGATCGTGGCCAGAGAACCAACCCCGGCAGCCTCCGTAGGAGAAGCAATCCCTAAAAAAATGCTGCCCAGCACGGCCAGAATCAGAAAAACGAGAGGCCCTATGGCGACCGCGAGGCGGAGTGTCTTCACCAGGAAAGGAACCTGTTTTTCTCCGGGAGGAACCGGCGGGGCAATTTGCGGCTGGAGGATACACCTCACCAGGATGTAAACGCAATAGCAAAAAGACAGGAAAAGGCCCGGTATGACGGCTCCGAGGAGCATTTTGCCCACGGAAAGGTTGGCCATGGGCCCGTAAATCACCAGCATAATGCTCGGCGGGATGAGAATGCCCAGACTGCCGCCCGCACAAACCGCACCGGCCGCCAGGCTTCGGTCGTATCCCCGCTTTACCATGGATGGGAGGGCAGTCAGGGTCAGCAAGGTGACCGAGGCGGCGATGACTCCCACCGTGGCCGCCACTATGGTCCCCAATATGATCGTAGCCAGGGCCAGACCGCCTCTCAGCCCGGCGAACCATACGTAAAGTTCCTCGAAAACGCCCTCGGCCGCTCCCGAGTGTTCCAGCACAGCGCCCATGAGGACAAAACCGGGAACAGCCAGTAAAACATAGTTATTCAGCATATCATAAGAGCGGCTGTAGAAGATCTCGAAAGTGAGGGCTGGTCCGAAAAGGTAAATTCCCATCCAAAAGGCAATGCCGCCGATGGCCAAAGCCAGGGGATAGCCGGTCAACACCCCCGCCAGGATTCCCCCCAGCATAATTATCGCAATAATCTCTTGGCTCAATTCAATCATGGGGTTTCTTTCCTCCCGAATAAAATGTTCAGGTTCCGCACGAATGCCGCCAGACCCTGTAGCAAGAACAGAAGAAGTCCGATAAACACCACGGTCCGAATGGGGCCTATGCGAGCGTACCAGAAGGTCTGCATATCCCTCTCGTCGATGGACCAGGCATACCAGACCCATCCCGCTGCAGAAGCGGTAAGCGCGCCGATGACTGGGAAGAAAAACAGCGCCCCTAAAACAACTTCAAAAATTGCTTTCCCTCTCACTGACAGCAGGCGGGAGAAAACGTCAATCCGCACATGCCCGTCCTGGCGCATAATATTTCCGAAAGAAAGGGCGTACATGGCCCCGGCGGTCATGGTGACAATGACCGGGAGTTGAATTGTCGGATTGTTGAATCCGTACCTGAGCAGCACTTCAAAGCAAATCAGTCCAATGAAGGCATAAACCAGCAACCTTATCCAGCTCCCTATCCATTCATTCATCCGATCAATGATCGTTAGAAATCGTCTCACAGTTAATCATCCTCCTCATTTGCTCGCAGGCATGTTTCTTCGAAAAAGAAGTAAGCAGGTTCCCTGAAAAAAAGGGAACCTGCGGTATATTTAGCAAGTTTGTATCAATTTAGCATTTTGATCCGCCTGAGGCGGACCGGAAATCCCTCCCGGCCTCCCTTTTCCAAAGGGAGGAGAACTTTTCAATGCCTTCCATAAAAAATTACACTTTTTCCCCCGTTGGAAAAGGAGGATGAAGGGGGATTTGACCACTTTTCAAAAGTCTAAAGTGTTACACGAGTTTCAAATTCCTCTTCCAAAGCGAACCAGCAAATTCAGCTATGGGGTTATTAAATCCACTCCTAAACTCGCCTTTATAGCGTTCACGACCCTATTTGCCGGGCGAAGGCAGTCCGTATAGATTCTTCCACATCTCTTCGAACTTCAGCTGGGACGTGAGCACCTCATTCATGGATTCATGCTTGGCCGCTACTTCCTTCAGGTACTTCGTGGCCTCGGCGACAAAGGCATCATCGATGGAGCTGGGAAGATTTTCAACGATGACTCCCTTGTCTTTGAAGCCCTGCACCGCTTTGGCATTGTCCGCCACCAACTTGGCGTGGTATTCGATTTCCGTTCCCTTCAGACAGTTCAGGAAGATGGCCTTGAGGTCCTCGGGCAAAGCCTCAAACTTCTCCCTCGAAACCTGGATTTCGTACATCTCCCAGGGAGCACGGGTCGGGCTCAGGTAGTAGTATTTGCTCGCTTCATATAATTTCATAGTATAATCAAATGAGGGGCAACTGCATTCAAAGGCATCGATGATCCCGCGTTTCATGTTCTCAAAGATTTCACCCAGAGGCATGAACACTGTGCCAACGCCCATCCGGGAGAGGACGATCCCGCCGTCACCGGAAGCCCTCATCTTTAGCCCCTTCAGGTCTGCCGGCCCTTTCAGCGGTTTTTTCAAATGGATCCACCCCTCGGGCAGACCATGAAATCCGCCAATATTCATAAATTTATAGCCCATTTGCTTATACCATTTGTTAACCAGTTCCCGGCCTTCGGTCTCGAACCACATCATGTGTCCCAGGGGAGATAATTTGGCGCCCACGCGCTGGGCGATAATACTGCCGAAAGGAACTTCCGGCACCATATACGAACCGCCGGTGGCGGCGAAGTCCAGGACTCCCTTATTGATCGCTATCCATTCCTTGGTTGCCGGGCAAACCGAGCCGGCCGGCTTGGCAGTCAAAATGAAGCGCCCTCCACTGGCTTTTTTAACCCTCTCGGACAGATCCGCCAGCGCAACAGATACGGGCATTCCCGGCGGGAGGCAGCTTTGCCCTGTCCAGTTGATCACCTTGGGCTGGGCTTGCGCTGTCTGATAAGCCGAGTCAACGAAAACTAAACCCCCAACGAATACAGCTACTAAGAACAACATCATGATTCGCTTTTTCATTTTACTTCTCTCCTTTCTAAATTTAGTCCGTTGCTTATTTTGTAACCCCTTTCCGCCTGCTATCACCTCCTTCCCCATCAATTATGAGGCTGTTTAACTAATGAATGCCCCTGCAGCAAGCTGCGGGGAATTATCAAGTGAAAAATTGGTTCTTTCTCACATTGAGTGGGTAATATGATATAAAAAGTACCTTAATTTACGCTTATGCCCTTCCCATCTATAAATAAAAAAGCCCGACTTCGACGTATCGAATGCCAGGCTTTCTGAAAAACTATTTCCACCTTGATCCTCCTTTGGACGGCAGTTAGGTTTCAAAAACAGTAATTATTTCTTTTTTAACGGATGTTCACCCCTGATAAAAGAGGGATAAAAGGGGCCTAATGGTTGTA
>JASEHN010000194.1 GCA_030018715.1 Thermodesulfobacteriota bacterium
TGATCCGCCTCAACGACATTTTAGAAAAAATGCACCTATCTTCCCGAAGCTGATCTGGGCTTGATCGAAAAGGCCTACGTCTTTTCAGCCAAAGTCCACCAGGGGCAAGTCCGCCTTTCCGGCGAGCCCTACCTCTTCCATCCCTTAGCCGTATCAGCCATTCTGGCTGACATGAAAATGGACATCTCCACCGTTGCTTCGGGGCTTCTTCATGATACCGTTGAAGATACTCACGCCACTTTCGACGAGGTCAAACAGACTTTCGGTCCTGAGATCGCCAACCTGGTGGACGGCCTGACCAAAATCAGCAAGATAACCCTGGCCACCCGGGAAGAGCAGCAGGCCGAAAATTTTCGGAAAATGCTCCTGGCCATGGCCAAAGACATCCGTATTGTCCTCATCAAACTGGCCGACCGTCTTCATAACATGCGCACCCTGGAACATCTTTCCCCGGACAATCAGGTAAAAATCGCCCAGGAAACTCTGGATATTTATGCTCCCTTAGCCAACCGCCTGGGCATCGATCGCATCAAGACTGAACTCGAAGACCTCTCCTTCCGTTACCTCCATTCTGAAGAATACCAGAAACTGGCGCGGGAAGTGGCCTGGAAAAAAGAAGAACGGGAAAAATACATCGAGGAGGTTAGCTCCATCATTGCGGAGAAACTTTCTTCCTACGGCCTTATGGGGAAAGTTAGCGGCCGGCCCAAGCATTTTTACAGTATCTACCGCAAGATGAAAGATCAGAACCTGGAATTCGAGCAGGTCTATGATGTAATTGCTTTCCGCATCATCCTGGACACCATCAAGGACTGCTACGAAGCGCTGGGTATCATCCATTCGTTGTGGAAACCCGTACCTGGCCGTTTCAAGGATTACATCGCCATGCCCAAAACCAACGGTTACCAATCGTTACACACCACGGTCATCGGCCCATACGGGGAACGGGTGGAAATCCAGATTCGCACGGAAGAGATGAATCGCACGGCGGAAGAGGGCATTGCCGCTCACTGGCAGTACAAAGAAGGCAAGGGAATCGCCCCGAAGGATAGCAAACAGTTCGCCTGGGTTCGCCAGCTTTTGGAGTGGCAGCAGGATTTGCGCGACCCCAGGGAATTCCTGGAGACGGTGAAGATTGATCTCTTCCCCGACGAAGTCTATGTCTTTACCCCCAAGGGCGATGTAAAACAATTCCCCGTCGGCTCCACCCCCGTGGACTTTGCTTACAGCATCCATACTCAAATCGGCAACCAGTGTGTGGGAGCGAAAGTCAACGGAAAGATCGTTCCCCTGCGTTACCAGCTTAAAAATGGCGACATCGTCGAAATCGTCACCGCGGCCAGCCATCAACCCAGTAAAGACTGGCTGAAGTTCGTCAAAACTTCCCGGGCCCGCACCAAGATCCGCCAATGGATCAAAGCCCAGGCCCGGGATCGTTCTGTGGATTTAGGCAGGGAGATTTGTGAGCGGGAGTTCAAAAAGTATCACCTGGACTTTGCCAAAATAATCAAGTCTGACGAAATGAAGAAGATCATCAGCGATCTATCATTCCAGACCCTCGACGATTTAATGGCCGAAGTAGGTTATGGAAACGTCTCAGCCAACCAGATTATCGGGAAACTCCTCCCCCCTGAAAAACTTGAAAAAGGAAAGCAGGAGGAATCCCGCCTTAAGCACCTGGCCCAGAAAATTCGCGGGGAACCCAGCGGCATCCAGGTCCGGGGAATCCAGGATATGATGGTGCGCTTCGGGAAATGCTGCAACCCCCTGCCCGGAGATGCAATTTCCGGTTATATTACCCGCGGCCGGGGGGTGACCGTTCATACCGCTGACTGCCCAAACATCCTAAGCAGCGAGCCTCAGCGATTGATCCCGGTTTCCTGGAATCTGAAGGAAAAAGCGGTCCATGCCGTACGTGTCCGGGTAGTCTGTAACGATAAAAAGGGGCTGCTTGCCGATATCAGCTCGGCCTTAGCCTCCTCAGAAGTGAACATTATCCGGGCGGATGTAACCACTACGGAAGACAAGAGGGCCATCTGTAATTTTGAGCTGGAAGTAAACGACCTCAAGCATTTGCAAAACGCCTTTCGGGCGCTGACCAGACTCAAAAGTGTCCTGAAAGTGGAGCGTCTGCGGGGCTTAACCACAACGGAGAAAGAAGAGCAGGCCTGAAGTATAAGGACAGATTGCGTGTGGCCCGTTACGGGTTTCAAGTTTTTGATTTTTAACTTGAAACTTGAAGCTATTTTAAATTAGCCACAGAGGACACAGAGATCACAGAGTTTTTAAAACCTCGATTAAGAAAAGGTAAAGGAGAAGTGTCAAACTTCTAAATTGATTCCGCCGCAGGCGGACTAAAGTTGAAAAAAGGAAATTCCTATACAATTTAATTAAACAGCTTTAACTACCAAGCCTGACCGAAGGCAGCGCGTGCAAACCCTTATCCGGCGAGGCGTTCCGTTCTGGATGGCGTGAACCCGCTGTAGATTGGGGTACCAGCGGCGTTTGGTCCGGTTGTTAGCATGGCTCACACTATGCCCCACCTGGGGTCCTTTACAGCATATCTCACACGACCAAGCCATCGATTTCCTCCGAATAAAAAATAAACAGCAGGGCATTTTCCCTGCTTGTTTTTTTATACCACGATGAATGAAATATGACAAGGAATTTATTTATTCTTATCCATTATTATTGGCTCACCCGTCTCGGAGACCACCTCCAGCCCGCTTTCCGAAAGAAGAGCTGCTGTAACTCCCACTCCTTTTACCGGGCTTTCTTGCCGGTAGATGGACTGGCATCCGCAGGATGGGCTTTTGTCTTTGAGAATGGCCTTCTTTGCCTTGGCCATCTGGGCAATGCCCAACGTTTCTTTTGCTCCCTGCAAGAAGGAGGCAGTGACGTCTTCGCCCATTTTGTTGATTACTCTAACTGAGCCCTGGCAAACATCCCGTCCATCGCCTCTTTCGATGTGCGCGCGGATCCTCGGTGTAGGAAGGCCTCCCAATTGCTCGGGACAAACCGGGATGAAATGGCGATTGAAGAGTTCATCGAAAACTTCCGGGCAATAGGCATGCCCCCCATCATGCCGGCAGTTTACACCCAAAAGACAGGCGCTGACCAGAATGACGTCGTATTTCATCGTTCGAAAATCCCCGCCGGCGGGTTGATCATAAATGAATCCGGAACCATGGAAATACCCTTGGCCAGAACACGGCGCCCCCGGACTTCCAAACGTCCTTCGGCATAAAGCTGGATGGCCTGCGAATAAACCTTATGCTCCTGCCTGAGAATTCGGGCGCTTAATGCCTCAGCCGTGTCATCGTCGTAAACCGGCACTACAGCCTGGATGATGATGGGGCCCGTGTCTGTTCCTTCATCCACAAAATGCACCGTGCAGCCGGCAAACTTCACCCCGTAATCCACTTCCGCCTGCCACACATGCGTCCCCGGAAAAGCCGGAAGCAAAGCGGGGTGAATGTTCATCACTCGCATGGGAAAAGCCCTGAGAAGCACGGGAGTAACTATGCGCATGAACCCGGCCAGGATGACCAGATCTACTTCGTTCGCCCTTAAAATTTCTACCAGCTTTTGATCAAAGTCCTCCCGGTTTTTATATTCTTTTTGACGGACGACCATGAATGGAAGGCCATGCTTCTTAGCCCGCTCCAGGGCATACACATCCCCAAGATTGCTTATAATAATTTTTATCCTGGCATCCAGACGGCCCGCTTCGATGTTGTCAATAATCGCTTGCAGATTCGAACCGCTCCCCGAAACCAGAACACCCAGGTTAACCATATTTCTCCTCACTTATATTGAATCGCCTTCTCTTTTGGTTTGGCTTTTACGATTTCTCCGATATGGTAAGCCTTTTCTTTCATGCTTTTAAGCCGGGAAATGATTCCTTCGACTTCCTGAAAAGGGACCGCCAAAATCATCCCGATGCCGTTGTTAAAAGTGCGCAGCATCTCTTCTTCCTCTATATTTCCCCCTTCCTGGATGATCCGGAAGATGGGATATACGGGCCAGGAACCCTTATGGATAACCGCTTTACATCCCTTAGGGATCACCCGCGGCAGATTATCCGTGATCCCTCCGCCGGTGATATGAGCAATTCCGTGAATATGAAAATCTTTTAGCAGATTGAGGATGGGCTTCACATAAATGCGCGTGGGCACAAGCAGCTCTTGGCCAACCGTGCGGGAAAGGCCTGGAACCTTGCTATCTGGCTGTAGCCGCATATATTCAAAGAACACTTTTCGCGCCAGGGAATACCCGTTACTGTGCAGGCCGCTGGACCCGATGCCTATGAGTTGATCCCCGGCCCGGATGGCAGAGCCGTCGATTATTTTATTCCTCTCCACCACTCCTACCGTAAACCCAGCCAGGTCATACTCTCCTTCTTTATAAAAAGAGGGCATCTCCGCCGTCTCCCCTCCGATCAGAGCGCACCCCGCTTCTTTACACCCCTTAGCCACCCCTTTGATAATCTGCGTAGAAACTTCCAGGGAGAGTTTGCCGAAAGCCAGATAATCCAAAAGGAAAAGGGGTTCCGCCCCCTGGACGACAATGTCATTGACGCACATGGCCACTAAATCTATGCCTACCGTATCGTGCTTTCCCACCATAAAAGCCACTTTCAATTTGGTGCCGACTCCGTCCGTGGAGGAGGCCAGGACAGGATCTTTATATTTTTTTGCCGGGAAGGAAAAAAGACCCCCAAACCCCCCGATGTCCGTGATCACCTCGGGCCGGAAAGTCTTGCGAACCATCGGCCGGATTAAATCGACGAACTTGTTCCCGGCATCGATGTCCACTCCGGCGCTTTTATAAGTCCCCTTGCCTTTCAAATCCTTCCCCTTTCGTCGAGAACGATCTTTTCTTTCTGGATATTCTTAATAAAGCCTACCTCTTTCATTTCCATAATTTCCGCATCGCTGCCGGAAGCGTAGTTCCCGCGGACCATGGAATTATCAATTTTTATATCATAAATCTTGTAGGAAAAATAGAAATTTCCAGGACTCTTATCAGACCGGCAGGAGTTCACGCTGTTTCAACCACTGTGGTACACTTTCGATTAGAGGCCTCTCCCGTTGCGGGTCACCCGCGGGCCATAGCCCGCCCGAGTGCACCCGCTTCTTCGATGTACGGTCCATATACCTTGATTAATGTTCGACGGTTTCTATACTTAGGTCGTGACGAGCGGTGGCGCATGCTTCATGCCGATGAGTCCGTCAATGGACAAATCTTCATCCACATCCGGCCAGTGAATTCCGTAACCGGCGGGGGATATCTCGAAGTTTTCCCTTTGTTTCTGCGTAGCGTTGCGCAAACGTTCCGACTCACCGGCAATATCGATCTGGTAATCCTTCCCATCGACTCGCAAATGCATGACTGTGCCAGAAAAGGACACGTGTTGAATGTAGTGTGCTTTATCCATTCTTCCCCTCCTGAAACTTGTTCCACTCGGTCACGATGTAATCAAAATGTTCGAAGATGATTCGCCGGACAGTTCTCTTGTCCGCAGGACTCATGTTGTAGGCGTGGGCCTCGATTGCCTCGAACCCATGAATATCGAGCCATTATTTCGCCTCTGCATCTCCTTTGCGACAATGAACGTGAATCGGTTCGTGCCGTTCATTGGCGTAGAAAAAGAACCTCCAGCCAAGTATCATTAGTATGGTCGGCATTTTATCCCGGTGTTCTCCTCTCGATCTTCCCTCATATAACCATCAGGCAGGTCACATGTCACTCGGGAGAGGGCGGTTTTCTTTCGCCTCGTCGAACGTGCTTGCGGCTGAGCTGCGGGCCGAAGGCCCGCCTGCTCCAGTCCGCCTGCGGCGGATTCGCCTCCCGCAGGCGTAGAACACGCCACCCTCAGACGCAAGCCCGTTCCTCCCGACCGCCTTCGGTCAAAAGGAACCTTCTTGTTTATCCTACTTTTACGGAGGGCCAATTAAGCCATAACAAGAAGTTACATTTTTGTCAATGCTTTCTTAATGTTATTGACTTAAACG
>JASEHN010000195.1 GCA_030018715.1 Thermodesulfobacteriota bacterium
GTACGCCGCAACGATTCACCCTGTTAGATAAACCCCAAGATGAATCTTCCTCTTGGAAATTAGATCCCAGCCCTATACCTTCTAGGCGGAGTTTCTGATCTAACAGGGCGGGGGTGAAGCGCAATCCCGCAGATGGACTTTTTACGAAGCCATCATACTTCAAGATATTTTTTCCGGGCATCAGGATGGGCTTCTAATTCGGCAATGGTTCCCACGAATCCGATGTGGGCCTTGCCCATCAGGTACACGCGATCTGCCAGGGACAAGGCTACTTTGATGTTATGTTCGACAAGGAGGATGGAAACGCCGGCTTTATTGATTTCTTCCAGTATATCCCTGACTTCCTTGACCAGGAGTGGGGCCAGGCCTTCCGTGGGTTCATCAACGAGGAGGAGGTCAGGATTCCCCATCAGGGAGCGGCCAATGGTTAGCATCTGCTGCTCACCGCCGGATAATAACCTTCCGTGCTGCTCCGCCCTTTTTTGCAGCATGGGAAAATGCTGAAAGATCCGGGCAACCGTCCATACGTTCGGATTATTCAAGTCGGCTATTTTCCCCCCCTTAACTCCAATATCCAGATTGTCCAGCACAGAAAGATTAGGGAAGATTCGCCTATCCTCAGGGACATACCCGATACCGGCCCTGGCCACTTTGTAAGGCGGATGACCCGTAATATCCTTGCTCTTAAAGATAACCGATCCCGATTTTGGTTTAACCAGGCCCATGATGCTTTTTAAGGTTGTGCTCTTGCCCATGCCGTTTCGGCCCATAAGGGCGACAATTTCCCCTTGAGGAACGGTTAAGGAGATACCCTGCAAAACATGGCTCATGCCGTAATAAGTATTCAGTTCATGGACTTTAAGTAACATTCCTGATCACTCCTTGGAATAAAGCAGGGAGCAGGGAGCGGGGAGCAAGGAGAAAAAGCAATCCTAACCCCTTATTTTTTGACTCCAGGCTCCATGCTCCATGCCCCACGCTGCTGTATAGGCTATGCTCCATGCGCTTAGCGCCATGCAAATTAGACCTCCAGTGCGCCCAGATAAGCATCTTTGACCGCTTGATTTTCCCTGATCTCAAACGGAGACCCTGTTGCCAGGATCTGCCCATAATGGAGTACCGTGATGCGGTCCGCCAGGGAGAAGACCACATCCATATCATGCTCGATGATGACCAGAGTTTTCCCTTCGGTAAGTCGCCTGATCAGTTGAACGGCATAGTGAGTTTCATCCTTAGACATGCCGGCAGTGGGTTCGTCAAGCATGACCAGATCCGGATCTGTAGCCAGAGCCAGGCTGATTTCCAGAGCGCGATGCTTCCCGTACGATAGCATACTGGCCGGAATATTCCGCTCTCTATCCAGATTAATCCGTTTAAGGACCTGATCGGTCTCTTCGGTTATGGCCTGCATGCTGTCCACCTTGCGGAAAAATTGAAACCGGATACCCTTTTTGGATAAAATGGCCAGGCGAATATTCTGGAAGGCCGTCAATCTACCGAAGGTGCTGGTGATCTGAAAGGAACGTCCCATGCCTAAACGCGTCATCTCGTGCGGCCTGGCTCCGGTGACCTCCTTTCCTTTGAAGAACACCTGTCCCCGGCTCGGATGGTAAGTTCCAGTTATGACGTTGAAGAGGGTCGTTTTACCGGCTCCGTTTGGGCCAATGACGGCATGCCTCTCTCCTTCCTTCACCTGAAGGTTGACATCAAATAATACCTGTAATTTGCTGAAATCGTGATACAGCCCCTTGGTCTCCAGGATGTTCATGAAACCTTCTCCAATTTAGCTTTTCCGGCGGATTTTATATGTAGTCCACTTTTGCTTGATAGATCTTAAAATACCTACGAACCCCATGGGGGTAAACATGATTACCAGGATAAGAATCAAGCCCACCACCAGTTCCACCCGTTGCGTATACCTGCTGGTCAGTTCCTCGATCACCTGGAAGATTGCCGCCCCCCAGATCGGACCAAAAAAGCTGCCGATGCCTCCGATCATGGTCATCATCACCGGCACAAAAGAATTCAAGATGTGCAGAGCGCCATCGGCTGAGACCAGGTTGTGAAACATGGCCGAAATCGAGCCGGCCACCCCGGCGAACCCGCCGGCAACGATGTAAACAACCGCCTTGGTTTGCGGCACCTTGAACCCTAAGTAGTCGATGCGCATGGCATTATCCCGAACACCCACCTGGATGCTGCCAAAGGGCGTCTTGGTAAAAAACCATAGCATCCAGATGCTCGCCCCTAATACAGCTATGGCAAAATAATAAAAATTCTCCGGAGCCTTCATGTTGACAAACACGATCCCTGGAATGGTGAACGACGGGATAGGAAACCCGCCGATTCCATCCTCACCGCCGGTGATACTTCTTAATTTAAGGGAGAGGACATACATGAGCTGGCCAAAGGCAAGATGCAACATGGCAAAGGCAGTTCCGCTGACCCTGACCATTATGGGACACAAGATCAAGGCCAGTCCAACCGCAGACAAAAACCCGGTCATGAGGGCCATCGACAGAGATACGCCCTTCATATGGGTCAAGACCAAGGCCGTGCCATATCCACCCGCACCGAAAAACATAGCATGGCCAAAACTGAGGAGCCCGGTATAGCCCAGCAGCAAGTTAAGAGTGACCGCATACAAGGCAAAGATGGCAAAGGTTACAAAGACGTTGGTATAATAGATGCCGAAAAGCTTGGGGTAAACGGCCAGGAAGGCGAGGAACACGCTCCAGGAAACCCATTTCATAATTTTGTTGGTCATTCCCTTTCTCCAAAGAGGCCCATCGGTTTAATTATCAAGACAATGGCCATGAAGAGGAACATCAGGACCGGGGCAAGTTGAGAAAAAAACTGAACGCCATAGGCGCTCAATTCTCCAAAAATTAAAGAAACAATAAAAGCGCCCTTGAGGCTCCCGAATCCTCCCGTAACCACCACGATGAAGGCGTCCATGCCCATCTGGTCGGCCAATCCGGGAAATACGGTCAGTATGGGAGCTATGGCCACCCCGGCCACTCCCGCCAGCCAGGTGCCGACTCCAAAAACAAACATGAAGACCAAGGGCATATTGATCCCCAGGGCATTCACCATATCCGCATCGGAAACGCCCGCACGCACGATCTTGCCTAACCGGGTTTTATAGAGGAGTAAGGCCATGATGGCCAGAACCACAAGGGCCAGCCCGATAACGAAAAGTCGATATATCGGATAGTCCAGTCCCTTAATCGTCACCAGCCCATGTAGAATAGGGGGAACCTTAACCGGCAGGCTTTCGGTCCCCCAGAAGATCTTTACACCGGCGAGGATGACCAGCGAAACGCCCACCGTTAATATCAATTCGCCAACATGTCCAAAGGCGTGTATCTTTCTCAAAAGAAATCTCTCCAGCAGAACGCCAAAGAAAGCCGTAGCTACCGGCGCCAGCAAAAGAGCCGCCCAAAAATTCCCGGTAATGGACAAAAACTGGTAACAAAAATAAGCGGACAGCATAAAGAAGGAGGCATGGGCAAGGTTCAGAATCCCCATCATGCCGAAAATCATGGTCAGGCCGGAGGCCACCAGGAAAAGCACCATCCCATAGGCAAGTCCGTGAATGCCCTGGGCGACATACATTGCGGTCGTTGGATCCATCTATTTATCTCCTGATTTTAAATAAAGATTCCCTCACGTGGCCTATCCACCTTAAAGAGGTATTGGATTATACAAAAATCCGAAATCCGAATATCGAAATTCGAAACTGGGATTCAATAGCAAATACACATAGCGCAAAACGCAGAGTTTTTAAAACTTGAAACCTGAAACTTTTTTTAATGTGCTCTATGCGCTTTATGTTTTTCTTTTAAGTCTGGATCATTTGAATCTTGGACGTTCGTATTTGTTTCGAATTTCGGGCTTCGAATTTAGAATTTCTTTTCTATTTCCCCCAATCAGTTTTACCTTTACATCTATCTAAGTTCCTGTCCATATGGGGGAGGACCTTTTCCGCCGGTATCCTGAATGACGGGCCAGCAGAAGAAGTGCCTTGGAACCAGTAATATGGCGGTATATTGAAAGACTCTTTCTGTAGCTCGGGGGGAACGTATTCTTGTACATGAAGGTCCTGGATCACCTTGTGGTCGCAGGCCCTCATGGTTAACACTGTCCCGTTAGACATTCGATAGCTATCCCCTTCCCAGACTTTCATGATCTTTTCCGGATCAGTACTTCCGGCTCTTTCGATTACACTGAGAAGCCAGTACGTTTGCTGGGTATAAGAGCCAATGTTCCCGGTCCCATGTTCATACAGTCTGGTGTTATAAGGAGCCTTCCACTTGTTCTTCCATAAATCGTTCCAGGTTTTGTAGTATTTGATCTGTTCGGGTGTTTTGAAAGCCCCTCCTGCAGTCCCATACTGGCTGAGATGCACCAACCCTTTGGTCCCCTCAACTCCGACTTCGTGAAGGAAATTGGGCTCGTCTACGAAGATATTGGCAATGGGATGCTTCATGCCCATGCCCCTGGCCTGTTTGAGGAGGTTGGCTGCGTCGGGAATCCAGTCGCCGGTATAGATAACCTCGGCTCCGGAACCTTTAATCTTTTCCAGGTAAGGGGCAAAGTCGGTTAAAAACAATTTATGGTAGTCCTCGCCGACAATCGTGGCTTCAGGAAAATATTCTTTCAACCCCTTTTTGAAACCCTGGGCCAACGAGTGGCCAAACAGGTAGTCCTGATTGAGGATGTAAAACTTTTTCTCTTTTTTCCGGATCTGGCCGTAATAATAGGCCAGGCCCCGGCCGATCTGTTCGGTGGAAAAAGAGGTCATGAAAGAATAACGGGTGAAGCTGGTGGCGTCATAGAGCTCATCAGAGAGGGCCGCTGTGCAGTGGGCAATGACCTTGTATTTTTCGGCAACCTCGTTAATGATTTTCATAAGGTGGCTGCCATTGGTCCCCCAGAGCACGTGAACTTTTTCCTCAAGGACCATCCTTTCGGCAACCTTCTTGGTCTGAGCAGGCGCGGACATATGATCTGCCTTGATGACCTGGACCTTTTTCTTTTTGCCATCGACCAGGAGGCCCCCCCTTTTATTGATGTCATGGGCAGCCCAAAGGGCTGAAATCCAATATATCTCTCCCACTACAGCAGCCGGCCCGGAAAAGGATGCCACTATGGCAATCTTGATGGTATCCCCGGTGGGAATAATCGGATTGTTCGGATCAAAGTCGGACATGTCTCCCATTTTGTTGGCGTCAAAAAAGGCATTTACAGCCATAGCCTGGGGGGTGCCGAATAAAAAAACAATGAACATAAAAATGCACCCCATTACGATCCATCGCCCCTGAATTTTACCAGATGCTTTCATTTTTGCCTCCTTTCCGTTTGTTAAGGTAAACTGATCCCCATTCTTTCCCCCGCCACACATTGATAAGGGTAGGCTTTTATACCTAATCACCTCCTTTTAATCAAAATATGGTTCAAGTGAAGTAAATAAAGTAAAGTAAATTAGCCACAGGGGGCACAGAGACCACAGAGTTCTTAAAACCGAAAAAATATAAGGATAAGTTTCAAGTGTCTAAAGTGATCCGCCTGAGGCGGACTAAAGTTAAAAAAGGAAATTCCTATACAATCAAGTGAGATGATCTCGTAAAAAGTCGTCACTCCGGTGAAAACCGGAGTCCAGGGTATTTATAAGCATTTGAAAATACTGTCCGCCTGAGGCGGACGGCTTCCGCCGGAATGACGGAAAAGGGCATTTTCAGACTTTTTACGAGATCTTCAAATAAAGTGAATTAAAATGCGTGAATTTGTAAGAAATAAATTCCTAAAATAGGAACTTTTGCCGTTTAGAAATTATGCTTTCAGGGAACCTAGTTTCGCATCCCCTTACAGAAAGTAAGGTTATGTATCCATTAATTTGTCGCCTATGGGTGAGAAGGTAATAATAAATAATTAAATTGTATAGGAATTTCCTTTTTTAACTTTAGGGGTCCCCGGAGGGCAACCTGAT
>JASEHN010000196.1 GCA_030018715.1 Thermodesulfobacteriota bacterium
GGTTCATGGGGTAGGTAACTGAATATATTGCACTTTTAATTCTTGAATTAGCTCATTATCTGATTATCAGAAAAAGGAGGAAATCCATGTTAGAGTTTATCGCCACGCCAAAGACGGCCCGGATAAGAGCCCGAGGCCAGCTCACCATTCCGCAAGATATTCGAGAGGCGCTCAACCTGGATGAACATGCAAGCGTCAACATCTTTCGGGTGGGAAAAGTGCTGCTCATGACCCCCAAGAGATTACAACGAGCGTCGCTGAGCCGGGCTGTAGAGAAGGAAATGAAGCGGGAAGGCCTGACCTTGAAGGATCTGCTTAAAGAATTAAAAGAGCAACGGAGGCTTTATTTTGCAGAGACCTACCCGCAGGATTAAAATTTTTGTGGATACTAACGTGCTGGTTGCTGGAATTGCCTCAGCAAGCGGAGCCTCGGCGGCGGTTTTGGATTTATGTGAGGCGGAAGTCATCCAGATGGTAATCAGCCGCCAGGTACTGATTGAAGCAGATCGAACCTTCTCGGCTAAGTTGTCCGGATTGGTTAGCGGTTTCCGTCAATTCATGCGAAATCTCACCCCCTTGATGGTCGAAGATCCCTCAAAGATGATGATGGACAGAGCCCGTACGATGATTGACCCCAAGGATGCCTCCATTTTAGCCGCAGCCTTGGAAGCCCAGGTAGATTTTTTGATAACCCTTGATAAGGGGCATTTTCTTTCGCAATCAACTCGAAGCAAAATACCCATCAAAAGTCATCACTCCATCTGAGTTCCTACGGATCTTCGAGCGTTCTTACCTTGAAGACGAATCTTGCCGGATCAATCCCCGGGGATGATCGTGCAGAGAGGTTATTTTTTTGGGTAATAATAGAAAAGCGCCGAGCCGAGTTTTATAACCTCATAATATTTCTTTTGATGGCCCATAGGAAGCCCATCTAAAACAAATTGCCGATACTCCCTGCGAGCCAAATATTTACTTTTCCCAAATTGACTCAGGACAAGGTCTTTATCCATAATCTCCTTCCCACATTTCCAGCATTTCAAAGGGACCTGGGAAATCAGGCGCAGACGTGCCTTGGTTTTGAAATTTGGGGTGCGCCAATGAGGGCATGGGTAAACTTTGGCCATACTGAATAGTTCGGAGTTCAGAGTTAAGAGTTCGGAGTTGTGAATTAAAGGCATTAATTCTAAAATCCGCACTCCGCAATCTGCAAGTAATAAAGTATAAAGAAGTCACCCATTACATATTACCATTACCATTAAATTATAAAATATTACTTGACAACACCGCAATGGGCGGTTATATTATTACCAGATGCCGTATCAAGTCAGGATCAAAAAGAAGGTTGACCGTGGGCTGAGTAAATTACCCAGACACGTGCAGCAGCTCTTATTCTTGCTTATAGCCGACCTTCAGGCAGATGGTCCAATTCAAAGGAGTTGGCAGAACTTTTCTTCCCTCGGTGGAGATCGCTACCACTGCTATCTGACATATCGCTATGTAGCGTGTTGGACCTGTAAGAAAGTCGAGATTGTTATAGAGGTGTACTATGTTGGCTCTCGTGAAAAAGCCCCATATTGAGTTGGCTATCCAAGGGGAAGGCGTTGAAGACTTTCTATCGTGGATTAAGAAGCGGTACGACATCTCCGTCCTATCTGCCGCCGATACTGAACAAAGCGTTCCCGTAGAAGACACCGATTTCTGGCGGGAGATGGAGGCAAACCGGATTGGTAATCTTCTTGCCGCCGCCCGACTAAAGGCTGGATTGACGCAGGCGGAACTCGCGAAGCAATTGCGCATCCGGCAGAACATGATCAGCGACTATGAGAGAGGACGGCGCAAGCTCTCACCCTGCATGGCCAAGCGGTTCAGCAAGGCTCTCCACATCAATGAAGAGCATTTGAAATATAAGGGCGAACAACGGGCTCCAGTGGAACGCCTGCACGCCAGCGTCCGCTGAGCCCGCCCGCTGGACCTCCCACATGAGCATCATTGATTTCAAAAATGGCCGGATCAACGCTGGTCTTTTTCCGTTCGATTTGATCAATAAATTCATCCTCCCCCAAATACCTTTGATCCTTAACCTCATAATATTTTTTTTGATGGCCCATAGGAAGCCCATCTAAAACAAATTGCCGATACTCCCTGCGAGCCAAATATTTACTTTTCCCAAATTGACTCAGGACAAAGTCTTTATCCAAAAGGTCATCTCTTCCCTTTCCTATATAGCTCAAGTGCCCCGTCCATAAATATTTTTCAGCATCCCCAACCACTCCAGCTCGCACCGGATTCAGATGAATATAACGGACTAATTCCAGAAGATATATGTCCTTGTCGCAGAGAATAGCCTTATAGCGTCCCTGGAAAAGATGGCCAACCTTTCTATAACGCTTATTGAAATAGCGGGTATAGCGAAACTGGCGCCGAGGTACCGGACACCTTATATTACCGTTGCCCTTACCCCTTACCCTTATATAAAAAGTGATCGACGGTCAGCGGATTAAGGCCTTGACATCGGTAGTTGTTATGCGATAAAGTGCCCATAAAAATTCGTACGATAGTGTGCGAAAATCTTGTTTTTGGAGGCTGGCCTAAAGGTTATGGCCAAGTAAATCCCCATTTCCCATGAGGGGAAAAGATGACGGTTTCATGTTGGTGCATAAAGGGGTATCCAGCAGAAGAAGAGAGAACGTCGCGGGTGTAAATCGGTTCGAAATTGAAGGAGAAGGAGGTGATGACAACCAGAGGAAAGGTGTAATCAGAGAAATTACAATGCCTCAAAGAGAGGGAAAGAGGAGGTAAAGATGAGTACGAGATATCGAGGATTCATTGTAGCTCTTGCGCTTTTCGGGGCTTGGGCGTTGAGCGATACCGCATTCGCTCAACCGACGAAAAAGGCTCCGGAGATCAAGAAGCCCACAAAGGTGGAGAAAGTCGGGAGCGTTCCCAAAACCTTTATCACGGCTGCCTCGGGACCTATTGGGGGGACTTTCCTTCCTTACGTCGGCGGACTTGCGGTATACGCCACGGAAGCGATTGAAGGACTGACCGTTTCCATTGAGGCCACGGGCGGCTCCACAGAGAATGTCCATCTGATCGGCCGGAAAGAATCCCACATCGGCATTGCTCACGGCTCAACAATCTATAATGCCTCCAAAGGCCTCGATGAATATAAAGGTGTGGTCTACAAGGACCTGCGGGGGCTCTTTCGGACTTACGGCAATGTGGCGCATATTGTGACCCTGAAGAAAACCGGAATTAAAACCGTCGCCGACCTGAAGGGCAAGAGAATCAGTATGGGAACCGCGGGGTCAGGCTCGGCCATCTCGGGAGAAAAATTTCTACGTCACCTGAAGCTGTGGGATAGTCTGAAGGCTGTCTACCTGCCGCCGATGGAGGCATCGGAAGCCCTGAAGGACGGCCGCATCGATGCCTATAACTGGCACACCGGGATCCCGTCGGCGGCCATCGTCGAAACGGCGGCAACCCATTCCAAAGAGATGGTCCTCCTCGACCTTCATACAATGGCTGAACAGTCGGGTTTCTACAAGGCCTTGCCCTATTATTCCTTCAGGGAACTTCCCGCCAAGACCTATATGGGCCAGGAGCAGCCGGTGCCCACATGGGACACAGGCTGCTTCATCATTGCCCACAAGGATCTCGATCCCCAGATCGCCTATTTGATCCTCAAAGCCTACTTCAGCGAAGCGGGGATGAAGTATGCCATCGCTGTCCATGCCTCAGCCAAAGAGACAACCATCCAGGATGCTCTGACTGGCTTTACCATTCCCCTGCATCCTGGCGCGGTGCGCTTCTGGGAGGAGAAGGGGCTCAAGGTCCCCCCAGAATTGCGGCCTTGATGCGAGAAAGTAGCACGGCAGGGGCCCTGGGAGATAGAATAATCGCCTCCCGGCGCCCCATTTTCAGTTTCTTGGCTCAGGATGCATCTCATAAGATCGGAGAAGATTTTCATGATCGGGTTGGAGAAGGTCAAGGATTTCATCGTCGAGAAGCTGATGATAACCCAGAAGCGTCAGCTCCGTTCCCCTTATGATCAGGTGGCGCATTTCCTCGGGGCAGCCCTTAGCGCTCTATTTATCTATTGGTTGGGATTCGGCCGGGCCGACCCGCAGCACTTCCGGGGCATTTTCTTCGGGGTCACCATGATCCTGGGTTTTATTATATTCCCGGCGAGAAAGGATTCGCCGAAAGATCGACCTTCCTCCGTCGACTATCTTCTCATCATTCTCTGCCTGATCACGGTCACCTATTTCATCACTGAATTCCCGGCGATGGCCTACCGGATGGGCGCTTTCACCAGGACAGACCTGATCATGGGGCTGATAGCGGTTGGGTTATCGCTGGAGTATACCCGCCGAGTTATGGGGCCGGTCCTGCCTGCGCTGGGCATCCTGGCGCTTATATACAGCCTGGAACCTTTTGCGCCCCACTTCCCGGGGCTCCTGGCCCACCGGGGATTCAGCCTCCTTAGGGTCATGGGGTTCCTCTGGGCAACCCTGGATGGAATTATGGGGATCGTGCTCAACGTCTACGCTCGATACGTCTTCCCCTTTGTTATCCTGGGCAAATTCCTTGAATTTTCCGGAGTGGGCAAATACTTGATCGACCTGCCCTACTCCCTGGCCGGTCGCTACACCGGCGGGCCAGCCAAAGTGGCAGTGGTGGCCAGTGCCCTCTTTGGCTCGATTTCGGGAAGCGCGGTGGCCAATACCATGGCCACGGGCACATTCACCATCCCTCTGATGATTAAGACGGGCTACAGGCCGCATGTGGCCGGGGCCATCGAGCCCGCAGCATCAACTGGCGGCCAGTTTCTGCCGCCGGTGATGGGAGCCGCCGCCTTCCTTATGGTGGAGTTCATTGGAATTTCTTACCTATCAATAATAATGGTCGCCTTTCTCCCGGCCATGATCTATTTTATCAGCGTTTTCGCCATGGTCCATTTCGAGGCTGTTAAACAGAGCCTGAAAGGATTGCCGAAGGAGGAATTAGAGGACCCCCTCCAATTATTGAAGAGAGGTTTTTATTACTTTATCCCTTTGGTCCTTCTTGTTTATCTCCTCATTCAGGGCTATTCTCCAAACTACGCTGCGGTCTGGTCGATTATCTGCTGCCTCCCCATAAGCTGGATCAGGCGCGAGACTCGTCTCACACCAAGAAAGATTTATCAGGCCTTAGGCCGAAGCACCCTGGACATGGTGAGCGTCAACTCTCTGGCCGGAACGGTGGGTATTATCATCGCCATCGTTACCCTCAGCGGCCTGATGATTCGATTCCCTCACATTATCCTCTCCTTTTCCGGGGATAGCCTGATAGGGGTTCTGGCGCTGGCAGCGGCTGCGGCTTTTGTTCTCGGGATGGGGATCCCCACCACCGCTTCGTACATCATGATGGCCATCCTGGTGGCACCGGCCCTGGATCGGTTCGGCGTGCCTCTCCTGGTTGCCCATTTTGTGGTGTTCTGGCTGACCCAGCTTGCCGGTTTGACGCCGCCGGTTTGCATTGTGGCCTATGCTGGTGCGGCTATCGCGAAATCAGATCCATTCCTTACAGGTTTCACCGCGTTAAAATTTGCGGTGTTTCTCCCACTCATGCCATTGTTGTTTGTCTACAGGCCAGCTATACTTTTGGAAGGTAGCCTATGGGAAATCATTTGGACTGCCTTTATATCAACCGTGAGCGCCGTTGCCTTGGGACTTGGCTTATTTGGCCGTGTCAGCATATGGATGAGGATGGTCTTGTTTCTGGGTGCGGGGATTATGCTTTGGCCCGGTTTAATAAAAGATTTGGTTGGGCTGGCGCTCATTGGCTCGATATGGATATATATGAGGCTCTTGCAAAAGTCCTAAACACCGTCATTCCCGCCCCGCATCAAGTGCGGGATAAACTCCAGCGGGAATCCAGGGCAGCCTGAAAAACCTGGATTCCGGGTCGCGCTTCGCTTGCCCGGAATGACGATTGAGCAACAG
>JASEHN010000197.1 GCA_030018715.1 Thermodesulfobacteriota bacterium
TCTCTTTTGCCATCCCCAACGTAGATTCAACAGCAGAGACAATCTCCTCAATCGGAAGATCATATACCAAAGAAGGCTCTTCTTTTACCCGATGATGAACGTCATCAACAAACTCATCTGCCCCTAAAAAACGCTGATCTTTCAACTTATAAAAATCATCCCGATGCCCTTGCCCTATGCGACTTTTCACAAATCTCTCATATTCTCGCCTGGCAACACCCCTCTTAACCGAAAATTGGGAGAAAAGGAAATTCCGGTCCACAAGATCCCCCTTCTCTTTGCCCATATAAGATGGATAACTGCTCCAAGGATACTTAAAAGGATCCTCAACCAATCCGGCTCTCACCGGATTCAAATGGAGGTAAGCCGAAAGCTCCAAAAAATAAGAATCTTTTTCGCATAAAATGGCCTTGTAACGCCCCTGGAAAAGGTGCCCCCACGTTCGGTACTTTAGGTTAAAATTGCGGGTGTACCGAAACTGAAGGCTCTGCATCACCTTCGATAATGCCGTTTCCCGGGCTTCGACCAGAAGATGGGTAGGCATCAGGGCATACAACGTCCCCCTCTCAGACGTTCCCACAAACGCCTATCGACACCAAAGCGCAGATGTGGTAAAATAAATTAAATCAGACCAAACAAACCAGATAGACCAGTTGTTTGAATAGGGAGTGTTAAATATGAAAATAAAAGATCAAGCCATAAGGGAGCTGGCGGAATTGAAACCAGGAGACCTGCTGAAAGTACATGACCTAATCCTATCTCTGAAAAGGAGGCCCGAAGAGGGGAAAAGAAAATCAGGGTTGCCGCCTTATAAGAGGGTCAGACAGGCGCTGAAGCAGTGTAAGGGATCTCTCAGCGAAGATATTATGGCGACGAGAGAAGACAGGACATGATTCTGTTTTTTGATACCTCTGCCCTGGTAAAAGTCTTCCATGAAGAAAAAGGGTCTGAAGTGGTTACGCCTCTAATCAAGGCCAAGGATAATGAAGTTTGGATTTCGGAACTTGCGAGAATAGAATTTCTTAGCGCCATATTCCGCAGGGTGAGAAATAGGGAAATAAGTGATGAGCAGCTAAATGAGGCCGTTATTGGATTCGAAGAGCAGCTTTATTTTTTCAATGTCGAACCTTTAGGGCAAGCAATCCTAAGAGAAGCAGAATTATTATTGAAGAAGTATGGAAAAAGGAGGAGGCTTAGATCTCTTGATGCTCTGCAGATGGGAACATTTAGTTTGATTTCAGAGAGAGGTTGGTACTTTGTGGCGGCTGATGATATTCTTTGTGAAATTGCAAAAGATATGGGGTTTGCGGTCATAAATCCGCTTCAAGGATAAATAATTTGGAGCAACCCGATGGCTTCGTTTGTCAATCTACCATCTTTGCTCTTTGATCCATGCTCTCTGCGCCTTTGATCCATTTTCATTCCGCATTTGGGTCATCTTCCATCTTTCTTCGCTTTCAGCTCTTCGCTCTATGCTCTATGCGTTTCTTATAAGGACCAGAAGGACAAACCAACTAGACGAGATCAACTTCTGCACGAATGTATTCATGACTTATAACCTTATGTCCCCATTTCCTCTTTGAACGCTCTAACGCTCGGCTATTAGCTCACCCATGAATTGTTGAATTATTTAAGGGCGTCCCGCTTTCCATCGTCCATCTTCCGAGTCACGCCAAGGGCGTGACGGTCGTCCCACATCCTTCGGTCTTTTACGCATATACGAACCGACGCATTATTGGCTTGGAGAGGAGATATTGAATAATTTAAGGGCGTCCCCAACGCCACGCATGGCCCCGAAAACAAGCACGATCCAAGTGATACAAAGGCATGTGTATAAGTTCACTCGGAAACAACGTCCCCCTATCCTGCATTTTTTGCACTCTGACTCCGTGAATCAAGGTTCAAATCCTTGTCCCCCAGCCACAGTAAAAAAGGGCCAGACTCATCAAGGGCTTGGCCCTTTTTGCTGCACCCTATTTCTTCTCCTGGCTGGCGATCTTTGCCCAGGAATCGCGCAGGGCCACGGTCCGGTTGAATACCAGTGTCTTATCCGAAGAATCAATGGGATCTACGCAGAAGTAGCCCTGTCTTTCGAACTGGTATCGACTTCCCGGTGCTGCGCCTGCCAGACTGGGCTCAACCCGGCAGGTCTTTAGAATTTCCATTGATTTGGGGTTCAAATAATCGGTAAAATTAGAACCTTCCTTTTCGCCCAGCGGATTGGCGACTCGAAAGAGGCGGTCATACAGGCGAACCTCTGCCGGGAGCGAATGAGTTGCCGACACCCAGTGTATGGTTGCCTCGACTTTGCGTCCATCGGGAGCAAAACCACTTCGGGTCTCGGGGTCATAAGTGCAGTGCACTTCGGCGACTTCGCCGGTTTGGGGATCCTTAAGCACACTCACGCCCTTGATAAAATATCCGTAGCGGAGGCGCACTTCCCGCCCGGGAGCCAGGCGGTAGAATTTTTTCGGTGGGTTTTCCAGGAAATCTTCCCGTTCTATGTAGAGCACTCGAGAAAAAGGAACCTTCCTGGATCCTATAGCGGAATTCTTAGGATGGTATGGGCAGTCGAGCTCTTCCACCTGGCCCTCAGGGTAGTTGTCGATGACCAAACGGAGAGGTTGCAGTACACCCATGACTCGCGGAGCTCGTTCATTTAAATCTTCCCGGAGGCAATGCTCGAGCAGGGCAACATCGACAATGCTGTCATTCTTAGCCACCCCGATGCGCTCACAAAATGTTCGAATCGCCTCCGGCGGATAACCACGTCTGCGCATTCCCGCGATGGTAGGCATCCGGGGATCATCCCACCCCGTCACATACCCCTTTTCCACCAGCTCAATGAGCCTTCGTTTACTAAGGATGGTATAGTTGAGGTTGAGCCGGGCGAATTCGATCTGCTGGGGATGACAATTTACCTTCAATTCATCCAGAATCCAATCATACAGGGGGCGATTATTTTCGAATTCCAGCGTGCAAATGGAATGGGTGATGCCTTCAAGGGAATCTGAAAGGCAATGGGCAAAATCATACATAGGATAGATGCACCACTTGCTGCCGGCCCTGTAATGCGGTTCCTTTTTAATACGGTAGAGGACTGGATCCCGCATAGTCACATTGGGAGAAGCCATATCGATTTTGGCCCGCAGCACATGAGCTCCCTCATCGAATTCCCCGGCCCGCATGCGCTCGAACAGGTCTAAGTTCGCCTCGACCGACCGGTTGCGATAAGGGCTGTCTTTCCCAGGTTCGGTTAAGGTGCCCCGGTACTTGCGGATTTCCTCCGCGCTCAAGCTGCAGACATAGGCTTTGCCTTTCCGGATCAGTTGTACGGCGTATTGGTAGAGATGTTCATAGTAGTCGGAAGCATAAAACAACCGATCTCCCCAATCGAACCCCAGCCAGCGCACGTCTTTAATTATCGATTTTACGTATTCAAGGTCTTCCCCGCTGGGATCGGTATCATCGAGCCGCAAATTGCAGGCACCTCTATATTGAGCAGCGATGCCAAAATTGAGGCAAATGGACTTGGCATGCCCGATATGCAGATAGCCATTCGGTTCCGGAGGGAATCGGGTGGCCACTCGCCCCTCATTTTTATTAACCTTCAAGTCCTCATCGATGATCGCCCTAATAAAATCCTTTGAGGGGGTAGCTTGAATTTGATCCATATTTCCAATATCCTTCTTCCCTTTAGTCCTATATCGATCTTATAAAATATATCATTTCTTATAGCAGTAGTGAACATCGGAAAGATGGATATCAACTTCTTAGGCTATTCACCAGCATGCCCAAATTTTTGGGGAAATTCTCGGAGGGCAATAATAGACGCCTCCTTGCGCCCATTAGGATACTCATGAAAAAAATCAATCTGGAATATCCAAAGCTATACGCAAGGCTTGGTTAAGCAGCTCAATTTTCTGCGGGGGCAAGGTGCCGATGTAGTTGGTTAATGCCGACTTGGACAAACTGACCAACTCATCACAATGAATACTGCTTTCGTGTTTCAAGCCGTCCTCCACACCCAGCAACACTTGAGTTGACAAACCATCGTGAGCCGAGTACAACGGAGCACAAGTCACCGTTGAAAAGCGCGAATCAATAACTGCTTGGCGGCTCATCACCACAAATACCCTGTGTTTCTTGGGGTCTCGGCTGGAAGGATGAGCAACGCGATAAAGGTCGCCGCGTTTCACAATTTTACCTGATAGGTCAGCACGTCTGCTGCTTCTTGGTTGAGGTAGGCGGCGCGTTGATTGATGATCTGGATGTCTCGGGCATTTTGCTCGCTGCGGACAATCTCCGCGATGAAAGCCCGCAAGGCCGCTTCAATAAACTCCGAGCGGTTTTTATTCCCGGCGCGTTGGTCAATGGTTTTCAATAAGTCTTCTGATATGGTGATAGATGTCTTGATTTTCATACTACCAATATACTACCAATTAGATTCTATGTCAAGTCCTTAATTTTCTAGCCCACCCCAGTTTTTTTACTCTTTGGCCCCCTATTCAACTTTCATCTTTTCCAATTCTTCGATGATCTTCATGTAAAGGGCGATATCCAGGGGAGCGTCCAGTTGATTCTTGCGCTCCAAATCCCAGCGATAAACATTGACCAGCGCCCTCGGCCATTCCCGCCATTCTTTGTAAGGACCGAGGTTCACTTTTTTCCCGGCTTCCAGGGGGCCATACCCCTCATCCAATACTTTCCCTCCTTCCTGTTGGATCAGGAGGATATAATCACGCACGAGTCTCAGATCCTCCTTTGTGCCAATGGGGCCGTGTCCAGGAACGATGGTTTCCACGTCCATTGCCAGGATCCGCTCGCAGGCCCGCAACCATCCCTTAAGTGTGCCTTCATGGGCCAGGGGCGAAACATAAAAAAAGGCGATGTCTCCGGCGAAGAGGATTTTCTCCTGCGGCAGGTACACGCCCACATCCCCCGGAGTATGCGCGGGGCCGAAAACAATCAGCCGAACTTCCCGGTTGCCCAGGTAAAGTGTCAAATCGTGCTCAAAGGCCACAGTGACCACCACCGGCGGACGGGAATATTGGAATGTTGGAGTGTTGCAATGACGGGATAAAAATTCTTCCCCACTATGCATTTTCCATTACTCCATCATTCCATTATTCCTTTACTCCATTATTCCGTTTTTTATAGTCCCAAAAACTCGCCGATGATA
The DNA here is from genome assembly GCA_030018715.1 of Thermodesulfobacteriota bacterium. GTDB lineage: Bacteria > Desulfobacterota > SM23-61 > SM23-61 > SM23-61 > JAHJQK01. The sequence continues at coordinate 5,183 of JASEHN010000197.1, forward strand.
AAAATCGAAATATCCGTCCTGCGGGGTTTTTTGGCTAAGATTACGTAGGCGTTGCAGATTCTTTCCGGCGAAGCGCAATCCGAGCACTCTCCCGTCTGACCGCAAGGCGGTTTGTACCCCAAACGCTTGACGTTCATCGGGGCTGTCCATTCCTGAACTTTCTTCTGGGCCTCCTCGATGTCTTTGACGATTTTATTCGCCCCGCATATCAAAATCACTTTCTTAGGCCCAAAGATCATTGGCCCCACTCGATTGCCCGTGGCATCGATATTGAAAAGTTGCCCGTCCTCGGTGATGGCGTTACTGCTGGACAGGAAAAAATCAGCGGTAAAAATTTCCCGGCGAATCTTGTCCCCCTCTTCCGGGGATAGACCCTTGGCAAAGGGATTCAGAAATTTCACCGGGCGTTTCTGCGCCCCCTCAATGAAGCCGATCTGGTTCAGGGTAAGGGATCCGCCATACCCAACGGTTGAGCCCTCCGGGATCATTTTCCAGACCTCCTCCAGAGTCTCGGAGGCCTTGGGAAAAAATCGGGCGTCGAAGTTGTTTCCCTTCAGGGCCTTGATTGTCCTTTCCACCTGGAGTTCCTGGTACCATTGATGAAATTGCGTCATTTTCACATCCTCCTTTCAAAGTTTAAGCATTCACCGCAGAGAACACAGGGATAAAAATTATGAAACATAATAGCCCCTTAAAAAAATTTCTTTTGCCTCACCCCTATTCATCTTTTTTAAATTTATTCTACTCTGTGATCTCTGGTAAACCAGGATAATCCTGGCTGATCTATCTGACTGAAAA
>JASEHN010000198.1 GCA_030018715.1 Thermodesulfobacteriota bacterium
AAGGGAGGCCGGGAGGGATTTCCGGGAATGCCTTTTCAAAATGCTAAATTGATACGAAAAAAGTAATTTCCTATACAATCAAGTTCGTTAGCTTAGTTACGTTCATTTGGTGAGTGAGTTAACCAACTAAACGGTTTTAACGCTCAACGGTATCTAAAAAAGATAGCCGGGTTTGCTCCAGCTTTTCAAGCTGCTGAGCCAGCGTTTCCCATTCGGTAGTCAAAGTGTCAACGCGCTTCTTGGCTTCGGCGTGAGCTTTCAAAAGCTCGGGAATATTTTCTCCTTGGCGGTAAATTTCCGGGTCTGACAATCGCATGGCCATTCCTTCCATCTCTTCCGTGGCCTGATCTAAATTTTGCTCCACTCCCTGGATTTTCTGCCGCAATTCCAGCGTTTTCCGATAAAAAAGGTTGCGGGCCTCGGCTTCCAGCCGCTTGTTTTCCCTGGTTCTTCGGGATGAGTGTTCCTTAACTTCTGAATTCTCATCCGCAGACGGTTTAGCATTCTCTATTTCCAAATTCTTTTTGTAAAGGTAGTCGTCGTAATTTCCCGGGTAGACGGAGAGGCAACCTGCTTTCACTTCAATGACTTTATTGGCCACGGCGTTAATCAGATGGCGGTCATGGGTGATGAAGCAAAGAGCGCCCTGGAAGTTTTGCAACGCCCTTTCCAATACATCCCGGGCAGCAATGTCCAGATGGTTGGAGGGTTCATCCAGCAGCAGGAAATTAGCCGGACGCATGAGCATCTTGGCCAGCACCAGCCGGCTCTTTTCCCCGCCGCTTAAGACGGAAACTTTTTTCTCCACCTCATCTCCGGAAAAAAGAAACGCCCCCAGCAGGCCCCGGAGAAAGCTTAGGGATTCATCCCGGGCCAGGAAAAAAATTTCTTCCCAGACTGTTTTCCCCGGATCCAGAAGTTCCAATTGGTGCTGGGCGAAGTAGGCGGAAGTGACCTTGTGGCCCCATCCGATTCTTCCAACATCCGGCTTAAGAACTCCTGCCAGAAGCTTAAGGAGGGTCGATTTGCCGGCGCCATTGGGCCCTACCAGGGATACCTTGTCCTCCCGCAAAAGAGTCAGGTCAACTCCGGAATAAACTTGCACAGTTCCATAAGCCTTGTGCACCGATCTTAATTCGACAATCACCCTGCCGCTGCGGGCCGGCTGGGGAAAGTTGAAACGAATGGTCTTTGGCGAGTCGGCCATCTCCACCCGATCCAGTTTTTCCAGTATTTTCACCCGACTTTGCACCTGCCGGGCTTTTGTGGCCTTATAGCGAAAGCGTTCAATGAACTTCTCGGTCTGTTCGATTTTTTTGCGTTGATTATCCAGGGCCGCTTTGAGGATGGCTTTCTTTTTTTCCCGGGCCTGCACATAGGAGTCGTAATTGCCCGGATAAGAGTTGATTTTCTTCTCCTCAATGGCCAGGATCTTGGTAACCACCCGGTTCAAAAAATCGCGGTCGTGGGAGACCACCACGATAGTGCCCATATATTCGCCTAAAAAATTTTCCAGCCAGATGAGCGATTCCAGGTCCAGGTGATTGGTGGGCTCATCCAGGAGCAGCAAATCGGGGGTGGCCAGGAGGATTTTGGCCAGGGCCAAGCGCATCAGCCACCCTCCGCTGAGTTCCTCAGCAGAACGATTTACGTCGGCTTCTCGAAAGCCCAGGCCAAGCAGAATGGCCTTGGCCTGGGCTTCCAGGGCGTATCCCCCTTGACGGGCATAGCGTTCCTCGAGCTGCCCGTAGGCTTTCGCCAGAGCTTCCAGGGCTTGTTGCTCCTTTTCTTCGGATATTTCTTCTTCTAAGAGGCGCATTTTATCTTCCAGGATGAGAAGGTCTTTCACCCCTCTCTGGACTTCTGCGAGCAGGGACTCCCCCCTGGCCGGCATGGGTTCCTGGGAAAGATAGCCGATCTGGACTCCCCGCCGAATGAAAATCTCTCCCCGGTCTGGACGCTCCTCTCCGGTGATCAGCCGGAAAAGCGTGGTTTTCCCCGATCCGTTCGGACCCACCAGCCCCAGGCGATCCCGCGCTCCCAGACGCAGGGAGGAGCCAGTAAAGAGAATTTTTTCTCCGTAAGATTTCTCGATTTCTTTTATCTCGACGATAAATTATTCACCTCAAAAATATTTGGAAGGATCATTTTAACAAATTCACGTCTTTTTTGGAAAAATATTCCAGGCGCCAATGGTTGGGCAAATGATTACTTTTAATCTCTCCTCAATTCGTTTATAATGAGCGTCATTGCCATTCTATAATATCTCGACCTTTATTTCTGTCGAGGTTAAAAAAAGGAGGAGCCCATGCCCATCATTCACGTTCACATGCTGGAAGGAAGAACTTTGGACCTAAAGAGAAATCTGGTCGAATCCATGACCGAGGCCGTTACCAAATCCCTGAACGTCAAACCAGAGGCAGTTCGCATCATCCTGCATGACATGGCCAAGAACAATTATGCTGTTGCCGGAGTCCTGGAATCGGAAAAGAAATAAGTTGCCCTCAGCTTTCAGCTATTTGCTGAGAGCTGAAAGCTGAGAGCTTATTTTTTTTCATAGTAGGCCGCAAGATGAGCCAAGGCCCGGGAGGCTAACGGCAGCGAAGCATAAGCCGGAACGCCAGCCCGGCAGAACCTCTGGCGCAGCCGGGCTGCTTCCGTAGCCAGGATAGGGTCCTCTCCGTTACCGTCGACTACAACCGCCAAGGGTTTTCGGAAGCGGTTTTTCCGAAGGTATTCGATGGCCTCGTGGGTGGTGTCTTTTTCTTCAGGGTGAGCATAAGTCATACGAGGAATCAACCGGTCCACGATGATCATATCCAGCCCCGGATCCTCAAAAACCGGCTCCAGGATTTTTCCCAAAAAATCCGGATCGTGAAAAGACCTCCAGGCATCCACAGGGTTACGGGCAAAGGAACCGACAGCAGGGACCAAGGTTGTCAACTTTTCCCGGGTCTCGCCGGTTAAGGATGGCACTTGCAGGCCCATGCGCATGCAAATGTCCGCATAATAGACGCTGTTTCCTCCTCCTCCCCCCAGGATGAACAACCGCCGCCCTCTGGCCGGAGGTAGATAGAGGAAAGCCATGGCTGTGCCAACGACCTCATCCAGAGAACGAACCCGGGCGACTCCTGCTTGTCTGAGGCCGCTCTCCCAGATTTGATCCTGCCCGGAAAGCGTTCCGGTATGGGAAGCTACAGCCCCGGCCCCCGAGGGGGTTTCCCCTCCCTTCCAGATTACCAGGGGCTTTACAGGATTGATATGCCGGGCCAGGTTCAATAAACGCCGCCCGTTCCGGACGCTCTCCAGATAAAGGCCGATAACTTTTGTTTGCGGATCATCGGCCAGGTATTCCAGATAATCCGTACTGTCGAGTCCCGCAGCATTTCCGAAACTGACTGCTTTGCTGAGCCCCATTCCCGTGAAATGGGCGTGTTCGGTAATTCGCTGAGTGAGCGTCCCGCTCTGAGACAAAAAGGCTAAAGAGCCAGGACTTGCGGGTATCTGGCCCCAGAGCATCAACCGGGAAGCGGGCGCGTACGGCCCCATACAATTGGGTCCGATGACGTTGATCCGGCCTTTTAAGGCGATCTGTTCTATCTCATTCTCCAGACGAAGGCCTTCCGGGGTTCCCAATTCCTTGAACCCGGATGTCAGGATATGCACGTTTAGTATCCCCTTCAAGCGGCATTCATTTAGAACTGATGGAACAAACTGAGCGGGAACGCAAACGATGGCCAGGTCCACTGATTCTGGAAGAGCCGCCAGGCTGGCATAAGCGGGTATTCCGTTGATCTCCCCGGCAGTGGGATTAATCAAAAAAATCCGTCCGGGGTAACCAGCCCGCTGCAGATTCCTCAAGAAGAATTGCCCGCCGAGGCCGGTGTATGTCCGGGATATGCCGACAATGGCCACACTTTCAGGAAAGAAAATTTTATCAAAGATGCTTCTTCGCTCCGCCTCCATGCCTCTTTTCAAAACCTCCACATAATATATTTGGGGATACAGATTAACGCAGATGGCCAGGACTGAATTTTCGAATACAGAAGACAGAATTCAGAATCCAGAAGAGGGTTGGATAAAGAAATTTTTCAGTAATCATCGGCTATAACCTGCACCCGGATCAAGATTTCATCTGCCGGGCATTATAACTGAAATCACCCAGAAATAAAAATTTTCATTTCCTCCCGACTGAGCGGGGGTATAAATGAGACTCCTTGCCTCATCTTAAGAGAAAGGAAAACGATCAACGGTCAAATACCGAAAAAATTGACTTGCGCGCAATTGTTCATTAATATCTTAAAACCCGAGAGGATACTGAGAGTGATAAAAAACCAGAAAGGAGCAAGGATATGAGAGAAGTGGTGATCGTGGGATGTGTGCGGACAGCCATTGGGCGCATGGGCGGTACAATAGCGCGCTACCGGCCCGAAGAATTAGGAGCCTTTGTTATCCGGGGAATCGTTGATAAAACCGGCATTGACCCCAGCTTAGTCGAGGATGCAATTATGGGCCTTTCCAATTCCTGGCATGCGGCCTATAACCCGACCCGCTGGGCGGTCCTCAAGGCCGGCCTCCCCTACAGTCTTCCCGGCGCCACCGTAGAGAGGCAATGTTCTTCAGGCTTGCAGGCCATCAATTATGCGGCCACCCAGATCCTGGCCGGGCTGGGCGACATCTACATCACCGGAGGAATGGAGAGCTGGAGCCAGTGTCCCTGGATGATTCCCAGGGTTGAGGAAGCTTACTCCTTTACTCCTCCGCAGATCCTTCGCCGCGAGACCGCGCCCACTCCCGAGGACAGCCTGGTTATGGGGGTCACGGCTGAAAACCTGGTGGAGAAATATAAAATATCGCGGGAAGAACAGGATGCCTTTGGCTTGCGCAGCCAGGAGCTGGCTATGAAAGCCATCCGCGCCGGTTATTTCAAAGAAGAGATTATTCCCCTGATCATTTCCCAGAAAAAAAGCCATATTGTTTTCGACACGGACGAACATCCCCGGGAGACCTCCATGGAAAAATTGGCCACCCTGCCTCCGGTATTTAAAAAAGATGGAACGGTTACGGCCGGAACTTCTTCAGGGCGTAATGACGGCGCAGCCGCTGTCCTTATGATGACCGCGGAGAAGGCTAAGGAATTGGGTTATAACCCTTTGGCCCGGTGGGTAACCTGCGCGGTAGCGGGCGTGGATCCCAAAATCATGGGCATTGGGCCGGCCTATGCCATGCCCAAAGCCCTGCAAAGAGCCGGGTTAAGGATGTCCGATATGGAGGTCATCGAGATCAATGAGGCTTTTGCCGCCCAGGTGCTGGCCTGCGTGAAGGAACTGGAAACGCAGGGAAATTCTATTCCCCTGGAAAAACTCAACCCCAATGGAGGAGCCATTGCCTTTGGGCATCCCAACGGCATGAGCGGAACCCGCCTGGCTATATTCACGATCAACGAATTGCAGAGGAGCGGCGGCAGGTACGGCATCGCCTCGTTGTGCATTGGTGGAGGGCAGGGGTTAGCCACGATCTTTGAAAAGCTTTAAGAAAAATTTAGCCACAGAGGCCACAGTGCGGCGTAGCCGCAACCAAAATCCATTCACCGCAGAGGACGCAGAGATCGCAGAGATATAAAGAAAGATCTTAAAAAAGAAAATTTAGGACACAGATAACCATCGATAAACACAGATAAAATTAAAATATGCTTAATAAAATTTTGGGCTATCTGCTTTACGCCCCCTTAATAGTGTAAGTAGTTGATTTACCATGTGTTATGTCACATATGACCATTTCTATGTCTTGTCTATGTAATTGCTTTATTTTCAATATGTTATGGAATATTTGGGGGAGTCAAGCAGATACCCCCAATAAAATTTTTTAAAAAGCATTTTATCTGAATTTATTTGCGTTCATCCGTGTTCTAAATTGTTTTTTGGTAACAGTTTAGCGATTTGAAAAAATGGTATAAAAGCCTTTGTTGAGGGC
>JASEHN010000199.1 GCA_030018715.1 Thermodesulfobacteriota bacterium
AACATACAGTCAATAATCCTTAATAGTCTAAATATTATGGGCTGAAAAAATGCTGATAATTTCAATGTGAGTGGATGGAAGGGGAAAAAAGTTGGCTGCCATAAGAATTTACGACGAACTGTGCAAGGGGATGGAAGAGTGCGGCCTTTGTCTCGAGGTATGTCCGAAAAAACTTTTTTTACCTTCGGAAAATTTAAATCGCAAAGGTTACCGCCCCCCTCGAGTGAATAACTTAGAGGCCTGTACGCAGTGCCAGAATTGTGTAATCTTCTGTCCCGACCTGGCTATCATGGTGGAGGAAAAAAAGCCGAGAAAAATGGTGAAGAAATGAAAGGAAAAAGGATACTTACCGGAAAATATTTCATGATGGGCAACACGGCCTGCGCGGAAGGGGCCATTGCCGCCGGTTGTGAGTTGGCCGCCGGTTATCCCATAACGCCGGCTACGGAGATCGCCAACCGGCTGGCCGAGAGGTTTCCCCAGGTCGGGGGAGTGTTCCTGCAGGTGGAAGACGAGATCAGCGCTATCGCCGCCATCATCGGAGCTTCCTGGACGGGCAAGAAGGTCATTACGGCCACCTCCGGCCCGGGCATCAGTCTGATGCTGGAAAATATCGGATTTGCCGTGGGCGTGGAAACCCCCTGCGTAATTGTGAATGTTCAGAGAGGGGCCCCAACCACCGGGATGCCCACAGCAGGAGTGACCGGGGACATGGTTCAGGTCAAACGCGGCTCCCACGGGGATTATGAGATCATTGCCCTCTGTCCCTCTTCCCCGCAGGAGATGTTTGACCATACGGTGTTGGCTTTCAACTATGCCGAGAAGTACCGCACACCGGTTTTCATCCTCTCCGACGCTTTCGTAGGACACATGCGCGAAGAAGTCGTCATTCCGCCGCCGGAACAAATAGAAACAGTTTATCGCAAACTCCCGGAACCAGGAACAGATCCGACCCAAATTAAGGGGTTCCTCGACGAAGATGTCGCGCCCATGCCCATTTTTGGCAGGGGGTTTAAGGCTCATGTGACCAGCTCCTGCCATGACGAGTACGGAAAACGCAACCTGAGCGATGTTTCCGCCCTCGACCATTTCGTCCGCAAATTGAGTAATAAGATACTTAAACACAAGGATGAAATCATTCGGGTGGAAAAGAACTATCAGGATGCCGAAGTCGTCCTGGTCTCCTACGGGGCTGTCTCCCGGGCCGCTGCCATGGCCGCGCTGCGGGCGGGAGAAGAAGGACTGGCCGTGGGCACTTTCCGGTTGATCACCGCTTGGCCTTTCCCCGAAGAAGAGATCGAGAAAATGGCAAGGAAAGCCAAAAAAATAATCGTTCTGGAAAACAACCTGGGTCAACTCTATCCCTATATTAAGGCGGCCGCGGCTCATTATGCCGATGTTTATTTCCTGCCGCCCCGCGTCCTGGGGGAAATTCATGATCCAGAAAATATCCTGAAAAAAATCCGCGAGGTCATTCAATGAGTGAACTGATTAATCCCCTCCATCGTTTCATCAGGCCCGGCGTTACTTCCACAACCAATTGTCCGGGATGCGGCAATGGCATCGTTGCTCAGGCCATCCTCCGGGCCATTGACGAATTATCCATGGACCTGGATGATTGTGTTTTTGCATCGGGAATTGGTTGTTCGGCCTGGGTTCCCAGCCCCTTTTTCAACGCCGATGTTTTACACACTACGCACGGCCGGCCCATCGCCTTTGCTTTGGGGATTAAAATGGGCCTGCCGCAAAAGAAAGTAATGGTGGTCAGCGGGGATGGAGATCTGGCGGCCATCGGCGGCAACCACCTCATCCACAACGCCCGGCGGAACGTGGAGATGACCGTCATCTGCCTCAATAACAGCATTTACGGCATGACCGGGGGGCAGGCAGCTCCTACCACGCCCATGGGCCTGAAGACGACAACCACTCCCTATGGGGCGTATGAAAACACCTTCGACATTTCCAACCTGGTCATAGCCGCCGGCGCCTCTTTCGTAGCCCGCTGGACCACCTACCATCCCCGCCAGCTCACTGCTTCCATCAAGAAGGCCATCCGCAAGAAAGGCTTTTCCTTTATCGAGGTCATCACCCAATGTCCGGTTCAGTATGGCAGAAAAACCGGGTCAGGCAGCGCAGTTGAGATGCTTCGGGAATACAAAGAAAAATCAGTTTCCGTAAAAGAAGCGGCCAAACTATCGGAAGAAGATCTTCAGGATAGAATCATAGTTGGAGAGCTTATCGATAAAGAAAAGCCGGAAATGGTGGAAGAGATCATGAAGATGAAGAAAAGAGCTTCAGGAGAGAACTCATGAATAGAACGGAAATCCTGGTCGGAGGGGTGGGCGGACAGGGGGTGATCCTGACCGGAATCCTTCTGGGAACGGCGGCCACTTTATTCGACGGCAAAAAAGCCGTGCAAACCCAGGCTTATAGCTCGGAGCAAAGAGGGGGGATGGCCAGAGCCGAAGTCATCCTGTCCAGCGAAGCGATTACGGACCCGCAGGTCCGAAAGCCGGATATTCTTATCGCCCTTGCGGAAGATGCGGTGATAAGGCACCTCAAAAAAATCAAACCCCAAGGATTGCTGGTGATTGATTCTGATCTGGCACAGGAAGTTAAACCAGGCGATTATCAGGTCCTAAAGGTTCCGGCAACCAGCATGGCTGAGCAAGAGGGCAACATCGTGGTGGCCAACCTGATCATTCTGGGGGCCTTGATCAAAAAAACCGGCCTCCTTTCAGTGCCGGCCATGGAGAAGGCCATCGAGGTGAGCGTTCCACCCAAAGCCAAGGCCTTAAACCTCAACGCCTTCCGCCGGGGGCTGGAATTTAAAATTTAAAACAATTTTTAGGACGCAGATGACACAGAAATCCGCTAAGCGCTTAGCGCTATGCGCATAGCGTTTTTGGTATCTGCGTGAATCTGCGAAAATCTGCGTCCCATTCAATTAAAAAAAGGAGGATAACAATGGCTGTTAAAACATTTCCGGAATACATAGAGAGTTTGAGAAAATTGAAACCGACGGCCTACATGTTCGGCGAGAGAATTGAAAATGTGGTGGATAACCCGAGGATTAGAGGGGGGATCAACGCCACCGGCGCGACTTATGAACTGGCCAGCTCGGAAACACACGGCAATCTGCTCACGACCACCTCGCCCTTCACGGGGGAGGTGATCAACCGTTTCACCCTGCCTCCCCAGTCCGTCGAGGATCTGGTGGCCCGGGTGAAGATCAACCGGCTCCTGGGAAATTACGTGGGGACCTGCCATCAGCGATGCACGGGGCTGGATTGCATGTCGGCCCTTTCTATCGTGGCCTTTGATATAGACAAGAAGCATGGAACGAAATATTACGAGCGGTTTATCGATTTCCTGAAGTATATGCAGAAAAATGATTTCACCGCCAACGCCAGCGTAACAGATGTCAAGGGGGACCGCAGCCTGAACCCCCGTGAGCAGCCGGACAAAGACCTGTATCTGCGCATCGTGGAAAAGCAGAAGGACGGGATCATCGTCCGGGGAGCCAAAGTGCACCAGACCGGGTCCCTGAGCTCTCATGAGCTGATCGTCCTGCCCACCCGGGCCATGGGCCCCGGCGACGAGGATTATTCGGTCGCTTTTGCGGTTCCTTCCGACACCAAAGGGGTCATTCATGTTGTCGGCCGGAACACCCTGGATACCCGGGAGATGGAGGGCGTGGATTGCGGAAACGTTCGTTACAGCAAATACTGCCCGACGGTCATCTATGACGATGTTTTCGTGCCCTGGGAGCGGGTCTTCATGTGCGGGGAAACCGAGTTTACCGGCGAGATCGTCAACCGCTTTTCCGCTTTCCACCGCCAGTCCCATGGCGGCTGCAAATCGGGCAAGATCGATGTCATGACCGGCGCGGCCCTGGCCATGATGGATTATAACGGGTCGGCCAAAGTGACCCACCTGCGGGAGAAAGTGGTGGACATGATCCACAAGGCGGAGACGCTTTACGGGTGCAGCCTGGCCGCTTCCTATGAAGGAAAGAAAGAACCCTCGGGTACGTATTTCATCAATTCCATTCTGGCCAATGCCTCGAAGATTCACGAGGGCCGGGACATGGCCGAGTGCATCCGCCTCCTGATCGACATCGCCGGCGGCTACGTGGCCGATCTGCCATCTGACCGGGATTTTACAAATCCCGAGGTAGGCGGGCTCTTGAAAAAGTACATGCAGGGAGCCGCGGGTGTCCCGGTGGAAAGCCGGGTGCGCATGCTCCGCCTGGTCGAGAAGCTGGCTATGGAAAGCGCCGACACCATCTCCGACCTTCACGGCGGCGGCTCTCCCCAGGCTCACCGCCTCACCATCCTGCGGGAATCGGACCTAAACAAGCGAAAGAAAATGGCCAAACGCCTTGCCGGGATTGAATAATAAAAACAGGATTCAAGGGGCCAAGGGTTCCAGAGACCAAGAAGGGAATCCTTGCCCTCTTAACTTTTAACTTCCAATGATAATCCATCTCTTAAATCTCTACTAACTCCGATAAACCTGAGCGGACTGAAAGGCGGGCCAGAAAGAGCAAAAAGACTGTCCGAGAAAAGGAGAAAAGAAATAGCTAAAAAGGCCGCAGAATCACGGTGGCGAAAATCATCTAAATAACAACATTTCTTAGAATAAGCCAGGGAAATGATTCTTAGGTGGCCATAACCCTTCCCTTTGGACTCTTGTCTCGATAACCTCTTCAGATATCCCAAAAGGTCTACATAGAGATGGCGAGATGGATGATAAAACTAAGTCAGGATCTTTTGGTAAAATTTGGAGAAAGGCATCATCTTGTTTCAATTTTTCGCATGCTTGCGATAAATGGACTTTGAGATCTGATAGAGGAACAACGAGGCGTCCGGCGAATTCATTTGCCTGCCATTCAAACCATTTATACTCTTTTTCAGCCATATTTAGAATAAATTCTTTCCACTGTTGAGGCGAGCTAAAATTCAGATCATTTAAGAGGTAGCGGTGCAGAAAGAAATGCCCAAGCTCGTGCGCAAAGGAAAACCGTAAACGATTATTAAACCTATCATTCAGATACCGTTCAGAATCTACGATGATTCCGGTAAAATCAAACTTTAACCATGCGTCTATTTCAAATGCTGTGAATAATCCGCTGATTGGTTCAATGTCCAATCTAAGACCAAATTCAACAATATATTCTGAGTCCACCGGAAGGCCTTTGTCAGGCCAGTATGTTGACCTTACTCCATCGGCGATATTTCGAATATCCTGTTTTTCTCGCCACTGGCATCTGAATTCACTTTTCACTCGATTCTCCCTTTCGAATGAAATCGATCAATCGTTCTAATTCCTCGGGTTTTTCGCTTCTTAGGGTCCGGAAAAATATCGGAAGAGAATTCAGAATCCTACTTTCAGAGCGAATATCGTCAGGAATTGCCCCGGCATCGATCTTGGCCATATCTTTTATTTCTTGCCAAAGAGATGTTCCAACTTCTATCTTGAGGATAGAAGCAATCTCTCTCAGTCTCTTATCGTCTTGTGGCGGCGATATTACCCCCCTTTCAATCTTGCTCCAATTGCTTGCATCAACATCCATAAGCCTGCAAAATTCTCGAAGACTAATTCCTTGATCAAGCCTCCTTTTCTTAATAAATTCTCCGAACATAATGGCCACCCCCTTTCTGTTCTTGGTCACTCCTGTTAGAACTATTGCCTGTGGTATGGATTATACCACAAACGAAAACGATGTCAAGGAATTTTTGGAGATGGAAAGTGCGCGGATTCGAAGTTTATGACCAAGATGAAGCGGCTATTTTTACCCATTCTTAAGGAAAAGGGATAAAATGATCAAACATGGAAATTTTTAATTTTGTATGATTTTTTTCTTGACATATCAAGAAAAGTAGTTTATTCTTGAAGCATGTTAAAGAAAAGATACCGCTCAGCAAAGCAAGTT
>JASEHN010000200.1 GCA_030018715.1 Thermodesulfobacteriota bacterium
TGGATTCCCTCTGACCTTACGCCCCACCTCTTTTCAAAGGGCTAAAGTGTTACAGAATTTCTAAATTACAAGCACGAATTTTGAGATTCGGATTCCCAATTTCAGGCACGTTAGGCCCTTTTGCCATTGTTTCGGATTTCGATATTTCTACTTTTTGATTAAAGGAGGAAAAAATGGCCCTCATGACCCCGGACCAATATGAGGATAGTCTTAAAAAGAGGAACCCCCGGGTTTTTATGAACGGAAATAAGGTAGAAAGTATCCTGGAGAACAAGAACACTCGAACCGTAGTGGAGGCCAACAAGGCCAGTTATGCCTGGGCTCTGGACCCGAAGTACAAAGACATCATGACCGTCTTTTCCCCCTTGGTGGGAGAAGTGGTCAACCGCTACACTTACTTGAGCGCCAGCATCGATGATCTGGTTAAAAAGGCCCAGGCGGGGACCTTCACCTCCGAAATGCTCGGCACTTGCATCTATCGTTGCGTCGGCTACGACGCCTTCCATTCCCTCGCCAGCACCACCTGGGAAATGGACCGGGATCTGGGAACAAAGTATTACCCTCGCTTCATCGAATTCCTAAAAACAGTCCAGAAAAAGGACCTGTCCATTGCCGGGGCTCTCACGGAACCGCGGGGCAGGCGAAATCAAAAGACTCTGGAATGGCCGGATCCCTATCTTTCCCTAAAGGTGGTGGATAAGAAAAAAGAAGGGATCGTGGTGCGGGGAGCCAAGATCAATATCAGCGGAGCCTACGCCTGCCATGAGCTTGTGGTCCTGCCCCAATCCGCCCATCCAAAAGAAGAAGGGGATTACGCCATTGCCTTTGCCATCCCTCCGGACACCAAGGGAATTACCTTCGTTTGCCAGTACACGCCGTTTTCCGCAGAGCGGGAGCTTTCCGAGGACATCGAGGAACTGGGCAACCCTCTCTTCGGCCAGCGGGAAACTTCCATGGTGATTTTCGAAGATGTCTTTGTCCCCTGGGAAAAGGTATTTCACTGCGGCGAAACCCCTTACTCGGCCAAGCTGGTTACCCGTTTTCCGGACCCATCGCATGACCTGCGGGGGAACCTGTAAAGTTGGCTTCATGAACCAGATTATCGGAGCGGCCAGGCTGATCCAGGAGTACAAAGGACTGGAGAAGACCCCCCATATCAATGAGCAACTGGCCGAGATGGTGGTCTTGAGAGAAACAGGACGGGCCTGCGGCTTGGCGGCAGCCCAGAAGGGAGTCGAAGAACCCCCAGGATCCGGCGTATTTCTGCCGGACGAATTGATGGGCAACGTGGCTAAGCTCAACATCTGTAACGCCTTCTGGCGGGTCATGGCTTTAGCGGGAGATATCGGGGGAGGGCTGGTGGTCACCATGCCTTCTTTGAAAGAGCTGAAAAACCCCGAAGTAAAAGGTTACGTCGAGGAGTTTTACAGCTTTGGTTCTGATGAGCCTACCGAAAATATCATGAAGGTCCATAAGGCGTTGCAGCATTGGGCGGCGGGTCTGCATGGCGTGGGCACCTGGCATGGCGCCGGACCGGTCATGGCCCAGAAGATCATGCTCCAGCGGATCGTCAACTACGACCACGAAAAAGAATTGGTCAAGCGAACCTTAAATCTCAAAGAGAAAAAGAAGAAATAGGGGAGGCCGACTGGTCGCCCGTATAAATCTTTTTTGCGAATCCCGCCAATGCGGGGTAAAGCAATCCCGAAAATAAATAAGCAAGAAATGGAATTCACGATAATGTTAACTACGCCTGACTACCTAAACCCATCCCCGTCCCATTCCTTTCCTTGAGACGAAGTTCGGCTTCTTCCGCTAATTCCATAGCTTTCAATTTTATCGCTGATGACTCCTCCGGCCAGCCAAGGGTATTGGCATGCAGAGGGGGAAATCGTCCGCTTCAATTGTGAGTCCGATTTTGTTGACAACAGCAGCTTTAATATCAGCACGGCCCAACAATGTTAGTATCCGCAGACTACCGCCGATTTTCCATATTTCATCTTCTTGGAGTCCGGATATCCTGAAAACGGACAAGCGCCTGTCTTTCGGGGGGATAAATGCTGAATATTTGACTGTATTATCTGAGGTTCTAAAGTGATTTTTTGAGTAAAGATATCGCGCTAGTGTTTCTTGCTCGTCACCGTGGCTCAAAACTGCTCCCTATGAATATAATCTCCTGAGATGTTGGATGATTACCAAAGGCAATGTTTCTTTAAAATATTCCACCCCTTGTATTTTATTCCCGCCGAAAATGCCAGCAAGAGAGAAGGGGGGTAGGTATTTTTGCTTTTACCCCCTACGCTTATGACAAAAACCTGCCCCCTTCCTCTGCGCCATTCAAGGCCGATCTCCCCCGTAGGCTAAGCAACAACTTCTGGCATCTTAAATGTATTACCGTTGCCTGACCCGCTCACGTGGCGGTCGAAGTCCACGCCGAGAACATTCAGTTTCCGCTGGATCGACAATGGCGAAAAGCACGACCAGTTCCAGCGAGCGGGGCAGGTGATGAAGAAGGGCCGGAAGGACATAACGCATGAGCAGGTCGAGGCCGGCCAGGAGCCCCGAACCCTACGACGATAAACTATTTTCTTCTACGGAGGACCTGGATCGTCTCGTCGAGACGCTGGAGGAAACGGGAGCGATCTCGTTTCTCGAAGGGAGCTGGCCCTCCTGTTATGGTTCCGAGATCGCGGAGGTGGGACAGAAGCTCCCGGCTCGCGAGGGCTTCGCCAATGCTTTCCTTGGTGAAAATGCGACCCGCCGGACTGAGCACCTCGGCATCCTTTTCCAAGCACCGAGAAGCCAGGGGGATATCCCCGGTGATCACAATATCATTCTCGCTCACATGCTCGACAATCCAATCATCGGCCGCGTTGAACTGCCCATCCACAACAACTACTCCGAGCCAGTCCTCCTGCGGGGTCCCCATCCGCGAGTTCGAAACCAAGGTGACTTTTAGCCCATAGCGCTTTGCCACACGATAGACTTCCTGCTTCACCGGACAGCCATCAGCATCGATAAAGATGTCTAACAAACATGGACCTTTCTCTGCTAATATATGGGGACGCCAGATTAGTCTTTTTCTTATAGGGCTCGCCGTTATCAATTAAAAATCAGTATGGCCTCCCCGGAATTCCCGTAATTCACTCGCATCACTTCCGGCGATTCCGCTTCCGGTCCTCTTTGGCCCTCTTGCGCTTCCTTTTGGCCGCGACCTTTTGAGCCCCGGAAATTCTTGCCCTGCCCGGATAGGCGTCCACTTCATCATCATGCGTGCTTATTCCCAATGGTTTCCCATCTTCATCCAAAACATAAACACTTTTCTTTCCGTTCCAGGTCCGGAAAAGATCGGGTTCTTTCTTTCCATGATCAATCCCTACCACCCCTTGAAAAGTAAACCTTCTTTTCACACCGGAGGCGATCATCCCCTCATCGATGATCACCGTCGGGCAATCTACACAGAAGAATCCCGCGGGCGCAAACATCACCCGCGGGGCGACATTGGTGGCATAGATGAAATTCGCCGATTGCTGCCGAGTCTGACCGTTGCACCGGGGACATCGATCTGTCCGAGAAACCGCGGCGCGCGCGTAAGCATGTTCCACTTTTTCCTCATGCGTAGGAAAACCCGTGCTTTTGGCAATTTCCCCGTATACTGCCTGCCTCCCATCGGGGCTTAAGCCCTCGGTGTCAATGACCAATGGATCATTTTGGTCAAATTGAATCGCGCGAAGGCTTTCCTCTCCCGCATCAGGAGATTTTTCTTTGGCCTTTTCCCCGAAAAGCCGCCTGAATAAATCCATGAACCCTCGACCTGCCTTTGGCTAAGCGTCAATCGGCTTATATTCGTCCATCACCTCGATCAGCACGCCATGGGCGTACTGAGGCATAATCCATACCCACCGGGTGTCCGGAGTATTGGCATCGAAAATGAATTGATCCCCGTGCAGGGATACTCCTTTTTTCTTCAGTTGCTGGAAGGTATCTTCCAGGTGAGAAGAGGCAAAGGCAATATGGTGCAAACCCTCTCCATGTTTTTCCAGGCGCTTATAAAGTGGAGACTGGGGGTCAAGAGGCTGTAAGAGTTGAATATCACAACCGCTACCGGCCGCCCGGAAAAATGCCGTTACATAACTGTCTTTCCCCGCAAAACGCTCTTCCTTGACCACATCTTCTTTCAAAAGCTGGGGAGAAACTGGACCAAGAATGTTTGTATAATGCTCTATTGCCTGGTCAATATCCCTAACCAATATACAAATATGGGCCAACCTTTGCTTAACTTTGCCTGACAATAGGTGTTCCCTTTTTCTAAGAAGATTTGAAGGTTAAAGGGCTGCACAGAGATCCGCCCCGCTTTCTTGTTAGCTAAAATCATTTATGTTGAATGTTGAGATCCCGGATTTCTATTCGCGGTCCTCTTTTCCTTTGAAGACATGGAAGGCTTCCCGGGGGAATCGGGGTCAAAAGTCTTTGAGGCCGAAAACCTCCCTCCCCTTTATCGGAGGCAAACACCGGCAGCAAGACTTATTAAAAAAACAAGTAAGGTGTTCCCGGAATTCACCTATTTCTATTAATCTGATTATGGACGTGCTTCAAAGGGTAACTTCGCGAGAATCTGATTGTAAATTTCGCAACTGACCTGAAGGGCCTCTTCAGCGTCTTTGTTTGTAGGTTCTTCCATTCCTCCGGGGTAGCGGAATTTCCAAGCGTACTCAGTGAGAGGAGCAGCCTTATCAACTAAATCCTTCAAAGTGGGCGCTATATTGACACATTGTCGCCCGATTTCCTCCAGACTATGGGTTTTGCGAAACGGAATATCATGCCAGGATAGAAATCCCTTAAGTACCTTTTCGATTGCCTGCTGGCAGTGAAAAACCACATCTTCAAGCAGTGGAGGCGACGCCGAAAGTCCATGTTCAGCACTCCTTAAGTCCTTCTCGGCTTTGACAAGCCAACCGCGGGTGTCTTCCAGGCGAACAGGATCAGGCTGCATAAAGCAACCTCCCTTCCGATATGACAGTAAATGGGAGCGATGCACGGAGGTGAAGTCGACGATCAAAGGCATCCTGGGTCCACACCAGAACATCTGCAGCTATACCCGTACCCCGGAGGACTTCATAGGCTAAACGACTGCGTCTTCGCTCAGGTGGTGCAGACTCCGGGACAATGACCATAAGGTCATAGTCACTGTCGACGCCAAAATCACTTCTGACCCGGGAGCCAAAAAGATAGATGCGTTCCGGACGATAGGCAGCAATTAAACGGCCCACAATCTCAGCCAGTTTCTTATCATCCAGGCTTTTTACAGCGTCTTTCCCATCCACTCCATTATGATTCATAAGATTCACCTTTTTTATTATACCTCAGCCGATCCCATGCCTCCAGAAAGAGGCGCCATATCCTCTATGATTATCTCTATTCCTATTGCCAAGAATAAAGATTTGACCCAATCCCCACTACATTATCTTAACGTCTTATGCCCGGGGCAATACTTATTACCGTTGCCCCGCTCCCCACAATTTTTCCATTAGCCCCTCCTTTTCTTCAATATTATTGCAAATTCCACCAGGCCCTTCAAGCGCGAAATATTCAGAAATCCTTGCTTCGGTAAATTACAATTTCGCACGAATATATTTCATCTGGCTTTCTGCATGGCTCTCTCCTCCCAAAAGGTTTTGTGCAGTTTTCGCCCCCTTCTCGCCCCTCTTTTTCTTTGAGGACGCAGAAGGTTTCGCCGGAGGAATCGGGGTCATAAAGGTCTTTGGGGTCGAAAACCTCCCTCTCATTTATCGAAGGCAAACAACGGCCGCAGGACTTATCTAAAAAAAACAACTAAGGTGTGCCCGGAATTTAAAGTAATGTCTGTTCTGCGGCTTAATCTGCATAGAACAAAGAATAGCTGGCCCCTCAATCTTTT
>JASEHN010000201.1 GCA_030018715.1 Thermodesulfobacteriota bacterium
AAAGTCCTAAACACCGTCATTCCCGCCCCCGCTTTCGCGAGAGTAAACTTCAGCGCTAATCCAAGACAGCCTGAATCCCGCCTTCGGCGGGACTGGATTCCGGGTCGAGCTTCGCCCTGTACACCCTGCGGTGCAGGGCTTCGCTTGCCCGGAATGACGATTGGGGGCAAATTTTGAGATTTGCATTAACCTCATTATTTTACACCAAATAAAGGGGGGGAGGAATAGGCGATTTATGCTCTTTTTATTTGAAAAAAAAAGTTTTAGGTATAATAATACGGTCATGCCAATTATCCTCCCTTTCCGGGAAGAGAATGGGAGCAATTATAATTTTCAGGAATCAATGGAGGTTTGAGGATGGGAAGCAGGGTCAGCCGGGTTGTGTTAGTTAAAACCGATGATCGAAGGCAAGGTGTAAGGGCCTCTATAAAAGCGTTAAAAATAAATCCAGTAAAGGGCAAGGATGTCCTCATTAAACCCAATTTCAACACTTCTGACCCGGTCCCCGGGTCCACTCATAACGATACGCTGATAGCCCTGGTGGAAGAAACGTGGAAAATGGGCGCAAAATCGGTCAGCCTGGGAGAACGAAGTTTTCCGCTCACCCGGGAGGTTATGCAGCAAAAGGGCATTTTACCCATATTGCAGAAGATGGATGTTCGGGTGATTGACTTTGACGACTTAAAAGAAAAAGACTGGGTCGAGTTCAAACCAGAGACGAGCCATTGGGTAAACGGATTTCGAATTGCCCGGCCCATCCTGGAATCAGAATGCCTGATTTCCACTTGCTGCCTGAAGACTCATCAGTTCGGGGGGGTCTTCACCATGTCCCTGAAACTCCATGTGGGCGTGGTTCCCACGTCACGTCATGGTTATGAATACATGCGCCAGCTTCATAGCTCACCTCATCAGCGAAAGATGATTGCCGAGATCAACGAGCCTTTTCGACCCCAAATCGTTGTCCTTGACGGGATCGAAGCTTTTGTGGATGGCGGCCCGGCAACGGGAAAGCGAGCCCGGGGAGAAGTTTTTCTGGCTTCGACCGATCGCGTGGCCATCGACGCCACCGGGGTGGCCATCCTGAAGCTTATGGGGAGCAATGAAAACATCATGAAACACAAAATATTCGAACAGGAGCAAATTGTTAGGGCCGGCGAACTCGGTATAGGGGCCGCTGCACCTTCCGAGATCGAATTGATTCCAGCCGATGAAACGAGTCAGGAATACCGGAACCAAGTTGCTGAGATCCTGAAGAAGGGTTGAGGATTGGAAAAACTTCCTTCGTATCCTTTCCATCTCTGTCAACCGGATGCTGAAAAGTCCTGCGGGGCCTGCTGCGGCCTCTATAACCGGCACGATCATTCCAGGGAAACCCTGATTTCCTTTCTCAGGAGAAGAACATCCTTATTTTTCTCGATGGGAAAAGATATTGACTTCGATGAATACCGGCGTTTGGCGGAAATTTCAGATTCAAACCCCAAACTTTTAGAATCAATATACAACTGTGAATTTTTGGGATTCATTGACGGGGACGATAAAAGGGTCGGCTGCCTTCTTCACCCCTCAATCCATCAAGGAGTCAATCTACGGGAATACTCTTTTTATGGGCCTGAATTGTGCGCCAGGCATTTCTGCCCCAGCTATGCCCATTTAACCGCAGTTGAACAGTCGGCGGTCTTCATGGCCTTGGACGATTGGTATTTGTATGGCCTGGTTATCACGGACATCGACTTCGTCAAAGAGTTCTTCAGACTCGTTCAGGACCGTATGGGGAATAGCCTTCGGGCCGAGCGGTTGCAGGATCGGAGAGTGAGGAGAGCTTTGCGGGCTTTTTTCGAATTAAAGGAATCCTGGAAGTTTTGCTCACCGTACAACAGGCTGGGAAAGTATTATTTCTCTCATTCCGAATACCAGATCGCCCGCATCGAGTATGAAAAAAGATGGAAATTAAAACCTGCAAAATTCGATAAAATTCTGGTGAGCCTGTCTTCCGATTTCGAAAATCAAAAAGAAATTTGGGAAGCCGAAGGTTTAATTGAAGAAAAAATAGAGAGATTCATAGAAACTTATTGCTCATCTTCTTAAACTTAGAAGGGATGATCGGGAGAATTTTGCAATAGTTATTTTATAAACCATCTTTTTCTAATGTGGCATCTTAGAAATTAGTAGAATATGTCAAAGCCGCGCCAGGGAGCCAGGCGAAAGACCGCTGCGCTTTCCAAAATGAGGCGGTGATTCCACCTTGAAGGAGCGGGGCGAGGGTTGGTTAAAAATCCACGAAGGATATCCACTATTTGTCGCCCCGCTGGTTATTTTGCGGAAACAAAGCCTAAGCTGTGAAATCAACTATTTCCCGGCCGATTTTGGAGGCGCGCATCGTTCTTCCGCCTGGCTCCACGTTAGAGTTTGGCAACTTATTTCTGAGACACGACACTAACAAGTTGCTGAAAAAGTCTTTTTTGACCTTAGGTCGTTATTCCTGCGGAAGCAGTTTGCCTCAGGCGGACAGTCTTTTCAAGGGATTCCGGACTGCCGCTTCCCGCTTTCGCGATGACAAATTTAACGGGAGTGACGGTGAATTGGGGTTTTCCGCATCCTGATAATATCCTGAAGGAAAGCGAATGGGTCAGGAGATAGAAAGGAGAAAAATATGCCGGCGAAAACAGAAGAAAGAATCCAAGCTCTGGAAGTTGCCCTTAACAATGAATTAAGGGAGAGGGATTTCTACCTGAAAAACAAAGAGCGAACAAAGAATCCCCATGGCCAAGCAATGTTTGCATCCATTGCCAGCGACGAAGATGAACACTATCATCGGATTCTGGAACTACACAAACGGCTGCAAAAAGACGGTAAATGGCCCGAGACAGTTCCTCTCCAGGTGAAAGGAACGGAGGTGAAAGCCATTATCCGGAAGCTAACTGACTCGGTGGACACCTCATCCAAGGCGGACATGGATGACCTGGAGGCGGTGAAAATGGCCATCGACTTTGAGAGCAAAGGCGAAAAATATTATGGCGACCTGGCCCAAAGCGCCGCAGACCCGGTGGAGAAAAATTTTTACGAGCTGCTATCTTCCATCGAAAGGGAACATCGGCTCTCTTTACAGGATACGTTTGAATATTTTCAGGACCCTGCCGGCTGGTACCGGATCAAAGAAAAGCACCACATCGACGGGGCTTGAAAAAAGCCGCGGATATTTTCAGGTAAAGCGCAAGAATCCTCTTCCTGAACCTTTACTGCGATCCTGTTATCTACCCGGGAACCAGAGAGAGATCATTACAACCGCGACTGCCGTGAAGAAAACAACGGACACGGGCAGGATCAGCATGCGATAGAGCTTATTCATATCGGCATGGAAGTATTCACGGGTCATCACCAGACATACATGCATGGGAGAGAGGAGGATGGCGCAAAAACCGCTGGCATATGCCAGGGTTTGATATATGAGACTTTGCTCTCCGGCCAGGAAGAGGGGCAAAAGGATAGGAAAACTGAGACCAACCACGGCATTGGCATAGCCAGTGATTATCCCCATGATAAAAGGGAGAACAACGATCAGAATCTGAGGGGGCATGCCCATCTGGGAAAATTCCCCGGCTACAGAGTTCATGGCCCCGCTGGTCATAAGAATTTCTTTGAAGATCATAATTCCAAAGATGAGAAAGACAATCTCCCAGGAAAAGCTTTCTTTCCACAACCGCCGGACAAGAGAAAGGGACAGGCGATAGAATAAAATAGTCCCAAGGGTGGCTAGGGCCATGGAATAGGCTAAATGGATTTTGAAGTAGAGAGTTAGCAAGAGGACGCCAAAGAAAGGAAGCAAGTTGCCTATGAAAAAAAGGAGGCTTCTGGCAATTTGCGGAACTGTCAGGGGAGTTGCGGCTGGGGAAAAGGATCGGACTCCCCTGAACCCTAAGAGAATGCCTGCGACAAGGGAGGCGATGGTCAGAGGAAGATTCATTAAAGCAACTTTGGCCACGGGAATGCCTATGATGGTGGAAACGAGAATGACTACCGGATAAGTAGGCAGCATGTATTCCCAGATGTGTCGGAACCAGTAATTGATGAATGTGCGTCGTTCAGGGGAGAGCTTCAGGTCATCCGAGGCCTGGGAGACCAATGGGGCGGAGAGCATCGCCCCCCCCAAGACAGGGAGAATGCCGATGATCGCCGGGATAATGGCCACAGTGGCCCGGGCATCGCGAAAGACATTTTGCAAAGAAGTAATGGCCCGGGACATGTTTCCTGTTTCTTTTATGATGGCGCTAAAGAACAGGATTAAAATAAGACTGGCGGTCAGCAAAAGTGTTTCAGTATTAAGCGCTCCTTTAAAAAAACTTGCCCCGACCTGCGAAAGGGAAAGGTTAAATAAAAATCCGAGAGCCACGGCACTGCCCAGCAAGGTGATGCTCAGGGCTACTTTGAAACGAATGAGAATCAGGATGGCTGCTATAATGATGGTGATTTTCAGAATGTCCGGCATTTTTATCAGGCGTAAGGCGTAAGGCGCAAGGCGCAAGGCGGAAATACTGCAAAGCGCATAGCGCAGAACCGACGCGCAAAGCGTTGGTTTTTAAAAGCATATACACGTTCAGGCACTCGCGACTTCACTGGTTTTCGGGAACTTTTTAATTTTTCATTTTTTTATAAAAACTAACATAGAATTTCTCTTTTGCCCAGAGGAAAGAATAACTCAGGTTTATTGGCCCAAAATAAATATCGAATAACGCCGGGCCAAAGGTGACCAATTGTCTTGATTCAATGCCCTTTTTGGTTATAACCTAACTTCATGGAAGAGAAGCGAAAAGATAACCTCATTCGCCGGTGGAAAATCATCCAGGGGATACGCCAGTTTTTTCTGGAAAAGGAGTTCGTGGAAATAGAGACCCCTGCTCTGGTTTCTTCTCCGGGCATGGAGCCGCACCTGTCGGCCCTGGAGATGTATTGCACCCGCCCGGATGGCCGCCGGGTTCAGAAGTACCTGCAGACATCGCCGGAGTACTGCATGAAGAAACTCCTTAGTTGCGGCTGGGAGAAGATATTTCAGATATGCCGGGTCTTTAGGGATGGTGAGATCAGCGATACGCACCAGATTGAATTCACCATGCTGGAATGGTACCGGGCCAATGCGGATTACCGAAAGATCATGGAGGACTGCGAAGAGCTGATCAAATATCTTTTCGAAAAGGTTATGGGGCTTGAAGAATTATCTTATCAAGGGAAAAAGCTTGACCTTACTCTTCCCCCTGAACGCTTAAGCGTGGCCCAGGCGATGCAGCTCTATGGGAGGATCAACATCGAAAAAAACCATGAGGCCCTGTCCCTCCTCAATGAGGCCAGATCAAAAGGTTATCAGTTTGAACGGGAGGGAAGGTATTCTTTTGATGAGGTCTTTTTTAAAGTTTTCCTGGAGGCCGTAGAACCCCGGCTGGGTTTTCCGAAACCAGCAATCCTTTACGATTATCCGGCAAGCATGGCAGCCCTGGCCAGACTGAAACCGGACAATCCCCTTTGGGCCGAGCGCTTCGAACTTTATATCGCCGGACTGGAGCTGGCCAACGCTTTCTCGGAGCTAAATGATGCGGTGGAACAGAGAAGGCGCTTTGAAGAAGAACAGAGGCTTAGGGCCAGTCTCGGAAAACCCGTTTATCCCATCGATGAAGAGCTTCTACGGGCTCTTTCTAAAATGCCTCCCTCAGCGGGAATTGCCCTTGGTGTGGACCGGCTGGTTATGGTTTTTTGCGACGCCTCCAGCATCCAGGAAGTCCTGGCGTTTCCCCAGAATTAAAAACCGTAAGGCGCGAGGGCGCAAGGCGAAAATCGTAAAAGGTTAGTTGGGAGTAGGGAGTTGTAGGAAATTAATATCCCCCAATTTACGATTCCCAACTCCCAACCCACGGGCTTATGGTCTCT
>JASEHN010000202.1:0-3892 GCA_030018715.1 Thermodesulfobacteriota bacterium
AGCAGGTCATGAGTCCCTGATAAAACTCTTCCGCCAGATTATCCACTTCCAGCCCCTTTTGATAACAGTCTATAGCTTTATCCCATTCCTCCCGTTCCTGGCAGAAGAGCCCTATCCTTTTCACACCCCGGAAGAACTTGCTCCTCAGCCGCTCACTTGGGGACATGGCCCAGAGTTCTTCGATCTTTTGACCCAGGAAAGGGCCCTTGTATAGCTCAACGGCTTTTTCGGTGAGTTTGATGGCCTCATCCTTCTGACCTTCTTTCCATTGGACCTCGGCCTGCTCCAGGATGTGCTCGAATGCCCATGCGTCAACCCAGCAATGGGTATCGTCTAAGGTCAGACGCCCTTCCTGACGTTTAATAGCATTTTCCTCACCGAGCCAATGGCGGAGGCGATGCAAGGTTGTGGCCCAGGATTGATGGGCCATATCTCCATCTGCCTCGGGCCAGAGAATATCCGATATCTGCTCTTCTTCCACCTCTTTGCCTCCCAAGGCAATCAGGGCTTTCAGCATGGCCAGCGGCTTTTGTTGAACCTTTCGGGTAAACCGAATCAGTTTCCCGTCTTTTAAAATAGCAAACCGCCCCAGAGTAAATATTTTCAGCGGCCATGGCCAGTTTTCCAAATGCCATGGCGGGTGTTCAGGCATCAGGTTCCGCTCACGAATCATCTCCTGAATGTAGTCCACCTCGATTCCGGCTTCCAGAGCTTTCATGCAGACCCTGGCTGTTTTCGCCGGACGGTCGATATAGATGCCCATGAACCCTCGTTCTTTGCCCAGGCTGAGGGCCTTCCGGAGAGTCATCCAGGCGTTTTTTTCCTCTCCCCAATCAAAGTCAAACTGAGCCTGCGTAAAAAGGCAGCAGAATTCGCCAAACCCGATTTTCATTTGGCTGGAAAGATCAGCGGCCTGCTTGAGCTGCTTCGTTGCTTCCGCCCGGGTTCCGATTTCAGCCAGGGCGCGCGCTTTCACCAGATGACAGCGGATGGTCAACGCCGGAGAACCCACATCCAGGGCCATTTTCAAAGCCAGATCAGCATGGAGGGGAGCCTGCCGGACCTCTCCGCTGACCAGAGCTTCATTGGCTTTTAGCAGGTAATAATAAGTTGTGTCAAAGGGCTTGAAGTTGCGTTCACAGGAGGTCATTTGTTTCAAGAAACTACGGCCCGCCTGCAGGGCATTCATTTGAAAAGCGGCGAAACCAGCAAAAGCGAGAAATCCATGGTAAGCAAAAAGGACTCCCGATCTCCGCGATAGCTCCAAACCGGTTTGGGCCGCCTTCATACTCTCCCGGCTCAACCCAACTATGCAGTAATGCATAGCTTCGGCCATTTTCGTCATGCTCTTGATGTAGGCCGAAGCCTGCGGAGATTGGCTCATTTGCCTCATCTGATCAATAGCGAGCAACGCCCTTTCCCGATTCCCTCTGTAAATTTGATAGTAGGCGAGGAAGAAAAGGGACTGAATTCTCATATTGACCACGGTTTGATCTTGAGCCAGCCGCAAAGCCCTCTCGGCCCAGGCTTCAATCTCGGGATGATTGGGCTGCCGGAGGGCCAGGGCCGCGATGACCGTTGAGGCCACTCGGGCCTCGATTTCCGCAGAAGGGAAAACCGGACATTCCCGTCTGATTTCTTCCAGCTCTCGGAGATAATTATCAAGAACACTAAAAGGTTCAAACCCATAGCCCAGATTGATTGCATCCACCATGCCCGACCAGGCCATAAAAAGGCCGGCGGCGTCTTTCTCCATCCTCATTTGCCGGTAGGCCTGCTCAAAGTAAGGCCGGCTCTGGGCTGGGTCGGCAAACATACGGCAGGACCCCATCCAGTAGGCAAGCCAGGGGCGGGCTTCGATCAATCCAGGAGGGAGGCTTCGCAGCCACCCCTCCAAAACCGAATACCTGCCCTGAGCATGCATCACCGGGGCATGTTTGAGGATCAAGTGGATCAGAGTTTCCCAATCCCTGATTTTCTGAAGGAGGCGAACCGCACTCTCCACCTGCCCATGTTCCGCCAGAATCTCAGCAGCTTGGCCTCTAGAGAAGGAGAGGTTCTGCTCGGAGAAGGTTTTTGCAGCTTGAGAGAGGAGAAATTCCCGAAAGAGAGGATGGTACCCGTAAATGGGCTCCTCAAGGATTCGTTTCTCCATAAAATAGTTCCCCCGGTTCAGGCGGGCGAGCGTCCGTCCAGCCTGAGGCTGTCCGGTAAGCTTTTCAGCCATACTTTCGGTCATCTGGGTGAGAAGGGCTGTCTTCAACAGAAAATCCCGGGTTTCCGGGTCCAGGGGATTCAAGATTTCATTGGAAAAATAATCGAAGATCTCTTCTCGCACTAATTTCCCTAACTGCTTGAAGTCTATTTTTTCGCGCTTCAATCGCTCAAGGAGGAGAATCAACCCGGCTGCCCACCCATCCGCTGTATTGTGAAGCTGATGAAGGCTCTTTGGGGGTAATTTCTCCGGGAATCGCACGGCGGCAATTCCTGTTGATTCCTCCAGCGTAAGACGAAGCTCACTCCATGGGAGAAATCCCATCTGATGATTTGCCTCCAGGCGGACCAATCCCGCAGGGGGGTCCTGGCGGCTGATCAGGAAGATGTTGATTTCCTCCGGCGTATTGGATAAGCCTTGTAGAATGATCTCATGGAACGAAGCTTCGGACGGCACCTCCTGGTAATTGTCGAAGACAAGGATGGAGGGACGCCTCAGCCTCTGGTAGAGATTTTCGAAATACCGCAGGGTAAAAGTTGATAACCCTTGGAGATACTCTGGAGTGAGGAAAGGGAGCGGCGTCTTTACCCGAGGGGAAACCTTCCTGGCAGCCAGGGCAAGATAATAGAAAAAAGTAGCTGCATCCCCATCCCCCCGATCGAGCCGGTACCACAAACAGGGCAGCCGCCGGGTTTCGATGTAACTGGAGGCTAAGGTGGTCTTGCCGCACCCCGCAGGCCCGGAGATCCAGATTACCGGCTGCTGGCGCAGGCGATCCAAGAGATCGAATGGCCGCTCCCGCGGGAACACCCGGGTGAGAACGGGACGAGCTAATTTGGCGAGGGATGGTGTTGCGTCTCTATTCTTCCCCATCGTGCTTCACGTTTTACCTCAGACCATTAAAAACCCGCCATCAATGTTAAAGGCCTGTCCCGTGATGATGGACGCTTCGCGACTGGCCAGATACACGACGAGCGGCGCAATCTCGCGAGGCTCCAGACGGCGGCCAATCGGCGTCACCGTCGCCTCGAGATCCGCGACCGATTTACCGAGGCGCTTGGCCTCATACTCCATGCGCAAATTGTTCATGCGGGTGCGCACAGGCCCGGGGCAAACGGCGTTGACGGTGATCCCCTGCTTGGCCGTCTCCATTGCCAAGGTGCGCATTAGCCCCAAGAGTCCATGCTTGCTCGCGGCATAGGCCGCGCCGTGCAGCAATCCAATCTTGCTATTGACCGACGCGGTCATAATGATGCGCCCGTACTTGCGCTCGATCATTGAAGGTAAAGCCCTCTTCGAGAACAGGTAGGGCACAGTGAGGTTGACATAGAGCAATGTCTCCCAGAAGTCGTCGTCGTAATCGACCACGGGTTTGGGGTTCGCGCTACTGCCCATGCCGGCGTTGCTCACGAGGATGTCAATGTGTCCGCATATTTGGGTCGCTTGCTGCCACACTTCCTCGACGGCACCGCTCTGGGTGAGGTCGGCGACGATGCTCTCGCACCGCACGCCCAGGCCGCTGAACTCTTTTTGCAGCGCCTCCAACTCTTGGACCGAGCGTCCCGTGATAGCGAGCTGCGCGCCTTCCGCGGCCAAAGCGCGGGCGATCGCTTCACCGATGCCACGGCTTGCGCCGGTAACGAGTGCGGTTTGGTCTTTAAGTTTCATGATGTCCCT
>JASEHN010000202.1:3992-5888 GCA_030018715.1 Thermodesulfobacteriota bacterium
GGTGGGAGTTTATTTAGATGGGCCATCTTCTCGATATGCAGGTATTCCTTTTCTATGCCGGCGAAGTGCGCGGCCCAGAGAATGGTGGCGTCTTTATTTTCGGCGAATTCTTTCTTGAGGAAAGGAAGGGGACGATCCCAGCTCCAGGCATCAATGCCCACCACTTTCACACCCTGATCCAACAACCAGAGGGTTGATTCCCGGCCCATGCCGCAGCCTTTAATCAGGTACTCGGGCTTTCCCCAGTAGCGGTCAGCGCCGGTCATGATCAGCACAATATCCCGCGGTTTTATCCGATAACGAATTTTTTTCAAGGCTTTTTCCAGGTCTTCCACCGTGATCAGGGCGCCGTCTTTCTTGCGCCGCAAATCCAGAACAACTCCCTTTCCATAACACCATTCTAAAGGAATCTGGTCGATGGTTTTGGCTTTTTTCCCCTCGGAAACAGGAGCATAATGCCAGGGAGCATCGAGATGGGTTCCGGAGTGGGTACTGAGCGAAATTTTTTCCACAGCCCACCCCAAGCCAAGGGGAAGGTCCTCTGCGCGGCAACCCAGAAGCTCTTGCGTTGAAACCAACCCTCCATGATGATCGATGTACTCCATCTGAGGGATCATGAACTCCGGGTCACTGGGCACGGATTCGATGGGGATACTCAGGTCTATAAATTTCAATGCCTTATTCTTCATGGCTCCACTCCTTTCAATAAAAGAGGTACAAGGTACAAGGAAATGGGTAATAGGTAATAGGTTATAGGTTATAGGAGATAGGCAAACGACTAACGCCTTGCGCCTTGCGCCTTACGCCCTGCGCCTTTTTTTACTTCTTCGCGCATAGCCGTGATCGTTTTACCATAATCAGAAGTCTTGAATATTCCTGAACCGCTTACAAACACATCAGCTCCGGCTTTGGCTACTTCCCCAATGTTGTCAACCTTAATTCCCCCGTCAACCTCCACCTCCAGATTCCAGCCCTTTTGGTCGATGAGTGTCCGAAGTTGCTCCACCTTGGGAAGAACCGAAGGGATAAATTCCTGGCTGCCGAATCCCGGGTTGACGGTCATTACTAAAACCAGATCGGCGTATTCGAGAGCGGATTCGATGAGGCATAGGGGGGTGGCCGGATTTAAGGAAACACCGGCGCGGGCTCCTCTTTTTTTAATCTCGCTCAAAGTCCGATGGAGATGGACGCAGGCCTCTACATGAACGGTAAGAATGTCAGCTCCAGCGTCGATGAAGGCGGATAAAAAGTTATCCGGGTTCTGGATCATCAGGTGAACGTCCAGAGGGAGGGAGGTCATTCGGCGCAACGATTCCACGATCATAGGCCCAATGGTGATATTGGGAACGAAATGCCCATCCATGACGTCCACATGAATATAATCGGCTCCGGCTGTTTCCACAGCTTTCACCTCTTCCCCCAGTCTGCTGAAATCAGCGGAGAGGATGGAAGGAGAGATTTTATTAAATTTTTCATTTTTCATTTTGTATTTTTTATTGGGCATTTTTCATTTCCCCTTTTTCATCCTGGCGGCAAAGAAACCGTCCAGGCGGTATTCTTCCCGGGGGATGATCATTTGCGGGTATGTGCGTAAGAAACCTTTTCCATCGACCAGGTCGCCCCATGACTTCGGCACAATCCGATGCAGGTCTTCGACGTGAAAATCCTTGTGAGTGCTGAGAAAAGCATCCACCACGGAATCATTTTCCTCCCGGGTCATCGTACAGGTACTATAGACCAAAACCCCGCCCGGTTTCAAGCGGGAACAAACCTTCTCCAGGAGGGAGGTCTGGAGAAGTTTCAGGCGCAGGGCGTCTTCAGGTTTTCTCCGCCACTTGACTTCCGGGTTGCGGTGCAGGATACCCAAGCCAGTACACGGGGCATCGACCAGAATCC